>DATAIM010000122.1:0-2381 GCA_036262655.1 Gemmatimonadaceae bacterium
CAATTCGGCCGCGACGGCGCGCGCGATCTCGTCCTGAACAGCGAAGACATCCTTGACCGGCCGGTCGTACCTCTGGGTCCAGAGAACAGACTCATCGGAAGCAGAGATGAGGCTGACTGAGATCCTCACCTGCTCGCCGGATCTCTGAACGCTCCCCTGAAGCACGTTCCCGACACGAAGCTGCCGCGCGATCTCACCAGCGCTCGCGCCCTTTGCGGCGAGCGTGAAGGCGCTTCTCCGCCCCACCACGCGCACGCCCGCTTTTGCAATTGCGCCGGTGATCTCTTCGGCCAGACCTTCGCCGAAGTAATCGTTCGCCTTGTCGCCACTGAGGTTGGCAAGGGGGAGAACAGCGACTGACTTGTCGGTCGCCGATGATTCTCCCGAGCCGTAGAACTTTGTTATCGACGCGCCGGCGATCGCAACGAGAAGCAGCGCTCCTGCGACGGCAGCAATGCGCCGAACCTTTGAATCAGGCGGGATGCGCGTGGATGACACGGGGGCGACGGGCTCGGAAGTCGAGACTGACTCCAACGCTGTAACTACTTCGGCCGCGGTCGCCGGGCGGTCGCCAGGCTCTTTCTCGAGACACCGCATGATGATGGCGGCGAGTGCTCCGGGAACGTCCGCTCGCAGCGTCTCGATGGGCCGCGGTTTTTGCGTGAGATGCGCGGCAAAGACTCGTTGAGGCGTCTCAGCGGAGAACGGCTTTTCGCCGGCAAGGAGCTCGTACCCCATGCAGCCGAATGCATACAGGTCCGCACGGTGATCTACGCCTGGATCGCCTGCGATCTGTTCCGGCGACATGTACGACGGGCTTCCAAGCGACATGCCAGTCTGCGTCAGATTCGCACCGGCGGGATCATTCTGTGCATCGGACAGGGCCTTCGCGATTCCAAAATCGGTCACGACGGCTGCGCCGTGCGAGAGCAGAACGTTATCGGGCTTGATGTCGCGGTGAACGATGCCCGCGGCGTGCGCGTAGCTCAGCGCGCGGGCAACGTCGCGAAGGATGCTGATGGTCTCTGTGATCGAGAACTTTGCCCCGGTCGCGATTCGTGTGCGGAGTGACTCGCCTTCGACGAACGGCATGGTGAAGTAGGGCAGGCCGTCCGTATCTCCGGTGGCCAGAAGCGGGACGATGTTCGCTTGCTGCAGCTGCGCGGCGAGCTGGATCTCACGCTCGAAGCGCTCGGCGCTTACGCTCGCTGCGAGATCCGGGGAAAGGACTTTGACAACGACTTTTCGGTTGAGCCGGGTCTCGGTTGCAAGAAAAACTCTGGACATGCCGCCGCCGCCAAGCTCGCGCTCGATCGTGTATGCTGAGCCTAGCGATTCCTGGAGCTGTTTCAGCAGCACGGATGCCGAGTCCTGGTCGAGGGGAGGGCGGCGAGCCTTTAACCTAGGATCGTCTGCGCCGGGGAGCCATCCCCGACGTCGATACTTTCTTACACCGCCGGCAACCAAAGCAACAGCTAAGAGGCTTTACTGGCGCCGACCATTCGTGGCGCGGGCAGAGGAAGGCTAGACGCCGATCGGATGCCAGGTTGTCTTGAACTCTATGAAATCCTTGATATCGTAAACGCCCTGCGCGAACTCCGCATTCCAGTCCAGCTTCTCCTCCGCCTTCCTGGTTTTCACGCGCTTCACTGAATCCGCTGCACCAAGCGCGAGCTCCTTTCTCTCCTCAGCCCCAACAACAGCGCTAATGCCGCGGATATGAGTATGTGTTGCAAACGTCGGCAGCAGCTCTCGGCGGAATCCCGTGAGCAAATTCACAACACCACCGGGCAGATCAGAGGTAGCCAACATCTCGCCCAGCACAATCGCGGGATACGGCTGCGTCTCCGAACAGAGAGCAACAACCGTATTGCCCGAAACGATCACCGGCGCGATCTGTGAGATCAGCCCAAGCAGGGGGCCCGAATCACCAGCGATAACCCCAATAATTCCCATGGGCTCGGGAACAGTGAAGTTGAAGAACGGCCCCGCAACAGGATTGGTATTCCCCACAACCTGCGCATACTTGTCCGCCCACCCGGCATAGTAGATCAGCCGATCTACAGTCGCCGCAACTTCCTTTTCCGCGTCCCCACGCGAGACGTCGCTTGCAACGGAGATCGCACCCGCCATCTCTCCGCCTCTGGCTTCGAGCATCTCGCCGAGCCGATAGAGTATCTGCCCTCGATTGTAGGGCGTTCGCTTCGCCCAGTCCGGCCCTGCCTTCGCAGCAGCCTCCACCGCATTTCGCAAATCCTTCCGCGTGCATTGCGGAATGTTAGCCAGGAACTTTCCGTCCGGGTTTCCATCCTCATAAATCGGATAGACGCGGCCGCTCTCTGATCGAATGAACTGACCGCCGACGTAGACCTTCGGTGTCT
>DATAIM010000123.1:0-1917 GCA_036262655.1 Gemmatimonadaceae bacterium
TCCTCTTCCCTCGACGTTCCCGGTAACACCAACAGCAGGAAAGCATCGGCAGCGATTTGCAACTCTTCGCGTGCGCGAATCCGGTCTCCACGCGTGTACCGAAGCTTCCGGACCACGGGCCCGACGTACTCCACCTTTCCCTTTGCAGCTTCAGGTTCTTCGAACATACCCTGCTCGTCGAGGAACAGAATCCGATCCGCAAACGGGATTGTGCTCATCGTCGGCTTCGTCTCATCGGCAAACCAGTCGGTCAGTAGCACCGTCGGCTTCTGAAAGATCTTCGCAGCCGGCAGAGCGATGAATTCCTCGTGTGCCACCACCAGATCGGGGTTGAGCCAGCCGATCAGCCGGCCTGCCGCCACCAGCGTATCGAGGATCGGATTGCGGTCCGGGAAATCGAGATCAATGTGATGCTCCCCGGCCCGGTCGAATGTGTCGGCCCCTGACCCGTAGGAAACGAAGCGGATCTCAACGTTGTCGTTCAACTCCCGCAGGTGGCGCGCGATCGTCATGTCCTGCATTGCATGCCCGCGGCCCCGCCCCCGCGAAAAGAACAGAACTCTGTGCCGGCCGGGTTCGAACTCAGGAAATGCCATCTGCCTGAACGCGCTGAATTGCCAATGTAGCGCACGATCTGGCCCTGTTTTTCACGTCGCCTCGCTACCTGTGCCGAATCGACGGCTCCCGAGCCGTACGCGTTGGCAAAGGAGCCGTACGATGACTCTCCGAGTATTCGGAATGGTGCTGATTGGGTACCTGCAACTGGCAATCTCGAGCGACATGGACCGGGCGAGAATCCTGGTACCCGCACCGGGCCAGCAACTGCCGCGGTGCCAGACTTTCCGCTGGCGTTCCCCCCTGCTCACAGCCCAGACTGTGCTCGCCCTTGGAAGTTGCCCCGGCTGCACAGACATTGCCTACCGGGAGCCGGGGCCGGCGGTTTCCGCCACGCTGGCCTTACCCACGAACGGGCGCGAAATTTACGTGACGCTCGCCACCATCTTCGAGGGCACTGTTATCGGACGCGACACGCAAGTCTACCGCGCTTCGACAAACAGTGGCAGCCCAGCCGCCTGCACCGAGACAGTCGGCGCCACCATCGGCGTTTACCACTGGTCCGGCAAGGTGACACATTCGATGTCCCAAGGCGTACAGACGATCGCGCAACTGGGAGGATCTGCGGTGCGGTTAACCCTCTCGCCCCGAACCCGCAGGGATTACAACGTGGAGCTTGGCTGTATCCCGAACTTCACGCTCGCATCGTTTCTGGGCGACCCCGACGTCCGGCAGGCGCTCTCGGATTCGTCCATGCGGACCATCATGCTCACAACGTTCGACGGGACCACGTTCGCCGATTGTGAACAGCAGCTCTTCCTCAACCCTGACTACTACACGGCCACGGTCCGGGCTCGCCTCGTGGAGGAGTATGCTGACTTTGCTTATGAACTCATCCGTACCCACAGGGGGTCGGGCAAGACCTTTATCATCTCTAATTGGGAGTCGGACAATGCGGTTTACTGCGGGAGTTCGTGGTCCTATGTGAACCAACCGGATTTCCGCAGGTCATGCGATCAGAATTATCCGACGTATTACAACGGAAACAAAGGCCCGGGCGAATCGCTACTTGGACTCCGGGAGTGGTTTCGCGCGCGTCAGGAAGGCCTTGATGCCGGACGCAGCCGGGCTCGCGTCGAAGGTCTCAGCGGAGTTGTTCTCTATCACGCTCCCGAGATCAACAGTGCTCGTGACCTTCGGCAGGCTCGATTCGCGAGCGTGCTAACGGACGTCCTCCCATACGTGCACTTCGATTACATCTCGTACTCGTCCTGGGAGAGCTTGAACCGGCTGGGCGTCAGGGAGGAGATCGCGTCCGATCTCGACGCCATCCGCGCCATCGCAGGCACGGATGCGCTGATC
>DATAIM010000124.1:0-3189 GCA_036262655.1 Gemmatimonadaceae bacterium
GTCCGCTGAGAGCGCTGCCTAATGTTGTGCTGACTCCGCATCTCGGAGCATCCACCGCCGAAGGGCAGCGCAATGTCGCAGTCGATGTCTGCGCGGCTGTCCGCGACGCCCTTCTCAGCGGAGAGCTCTCACGGGCGATCAATGTAGTTGGCGGTATGGACGGACGGTGGGAGGAAATCCGTCCCGCGCTCGTTCTCGTTCGCCGCATGGCGTCGATCGGCCGGGCGATTCTCGCCGATCGAGGCTTCCGCGCCGTGGACGGCATCGCGCTCCGTGTCGGGCGGGATCTCGCCGAGGCAGGAAACCTGCTTGTGGCGAGCGCGGCCGCGGGAGCACTGGACTCGATCATCGACGGTGTGCGTCTCAATCTTGTGAACGCCCGCGCGCTCGCGGAAAACCGCGGGATAGCCCTGTCCGTGGCGACCGCGAGGTCCAACGACCCGGACAATGGGGCGCAGGTCACAATTCGCAGTGGCTCTCGTGAGATGTGCATTGCGGGGGTCTCTCCCGCGGGCTCAGGACCGCGCCTCACTCGCATCGACAACTTCAGCGTGGACGTCACGCCGCGCCGCACACTGCTCGTCCTCACCAACGCGGACGTTCCCGGTGTTATCGGGCGCGTCGGCACTTTGCTTGGCGATTCCGCCGTCAATATTGCGGAATATCACCAGGCGCGTCTGACGGCCGGCGGCGAGGCGCTCGCAGCCGTGTCCGTGGATGGCGACATCGACGAGAGTGTACGGCAGCGTCTTCTGCATCTGCCCGACATCAGGTCGGCGACGGTGATCGATTTTTCACGACTCGACCCCGGGGGCGAGGAAGCTTGGAAATAACGCGCGATCCGGACACGCGTCTTGCTCACGCGCGGGATGCGTCCGGACTCGAGATGATGCCCGAGGCGGTGGCGCGCGCAGCAACTTCTGCCGACGTCGTTGAAGTCATCCGGTTCGCATCAGCGTCGGGTACGCCGATCACTCCGGCTGGATCGCAGACGAGCATGACAGGAGCCTCGATTACAGGAGATGGAATCCTGCTCTCGCTCGCTGCGATGAATCGCGTGCTGGATGTGGATCCCAGGCGGGCGCTCGCCCGTGTCGAGCCGGGCGTTACGATCGGCGAGCTCAACCGCGTCCTCGCCGAACAGAATCTGATGTTCGCTCCCGATCCGACAAGCGAGCAGGACGCGACGGTCGGCGGCGCGATTGCGTGCAACGCCTCAGGCGCGCGCTCGCTGTTCTATGGCCCGACACGTCGGCACGTAACCGCGGTTCATGTCGCGCATGCCGACGGAAGCTTGACTGAATACAGACGCTCGCACCCCGAGAAAAACACCGTGGGGTACGCTGCGGTTCAGGATCCCGTGGATTGGTTCATCGGCAGCGAAGGCACCCTCGGCATCGTCGTCGAGGCCGAGCTGTCGCTGGTGCCACTTCCGTCGCTCACAATCGGTCTTGCAATCCCGTTCGCTGATGAAAGCAATGCACTCGAGTTCGTCGTCGCGGCCCGTGAAGGAAAGTCCGGCAGACTCGCGAGGTGTCTCGAGTTTTTCGATCAGACGGCACTCGGGATCGCTGCTGCTTCCGTTGGCGCGCCATGGGCGACTGGCGCGAGATCGCTTATCTACCTCGAGGATGACGGCGGCCTGAACGGCAGCTCCGACTTGCTGCTTTCGGCATGGCTGGAGCTGGCCGAGGCCCGCGGCGCGCTGAGCGACGACATCCGCGTATTCGAGGGCGCACACTCTCTGCGTGAGGCAAGGGTGATGCGGCACTCCGTCCCCGCCACAATGAACGAGCGAGGTGCTGCCGTGAGGAAAACGGGCGGCAGGAAGGTTTCTACGGATTGGGCAGTGAGCTACTCGCGGTTGGGAGAGGCTCTTGCTGAATCGCGAGCCGCAGTCGAGCGCCACGGGGCGCCGGCGCCGGTGACGTACGGGCATGCCGGCAACGGGCACCCTCACCAGAATTTCATCGCGGAAAATCCCGATTCACTCGACCGGATCAAGCGAGCTGTGGACGAAACCATTCAGACTGTGATCCAGATGGGCGGCACCGTGTCGGCGGAGCACGGACTCGGGAAGCTCAAGAAGGAGTGGCTTGCAGTGCAACTGGCACCGCGCCAGATCGCGATGATGCGCGCCATCAAGAACACGCTGGACCCTCGAGGGCTGTTTTCCCCGGGAAATATCCTGTGATCCAGTCGGCCGCACCGCGGTTCGCCACGGTCATCCTGGATGTCGATTCCACTTTGTGCGCGATAGAGGGAATCGACTGGCTGGCCGGACGTCGTGGCCACGATGTCGCCCGGCGTGTGGCCGAGCTAACCGACCGTGCGATGAGAGGAGAGCTCGCTCTCGAGAGCGTCTACTCGGAACGACTGGCGATGGTGCGGCCCCGTCGCGAGGATGTCGATGCCCTCGGTCACGCGTACATCGAGACGATTGCGGATGGCGCAGTGGACGCGGTGCAGTCATGGCGCTCGCGGGGGGTCGCTGTAATCGTCCTCAGCAGCGCTCTGAGACATTCAGTGCTTCGCGTAGCGCAGCACATCGGACTTGGTGCCGACGAAGTACACGCTGTGGATGTCAAGTTCGACGCTATCGGCGCATATCGTGCCTTCGACCGGTCATCGCCGCTGACGACCACGACTGGCAAGCGTGACATCGTGGCAACGCTCGATCTTGCCCGTCCGATCATCGCCGTAGGCGACGGGAGCACCGATCTCGCAATTCGTGGAACCGCTGAGGCGTTCGCCGCCTTCACCGGTTTTGTTTCCCGTCCGCAGGTGGCTGAGAATGCGGATTACATCGTAAGGTCATTCGATGAGCTTACCGCAATCGTTCTCGGAAACAGCTGAAGAGCCCTCGGTCCCCCGCGATCCGGACACGCGGCCCGAGGACGTTCCTCTTCACGACGATGTCCGCCAGCTTGCGGCAGGCCTGGGGAAGGTCATCCGAAGACTCGAGGGTGACGAGGCTTTTCATGTCGTAGACGGACTTCGCCGCGCGTGCAAAGCCAGACGCAGAGGAGCTGCTGGAGCTCTCGATCTCGACACGCTGCTCGACGAAACGGCACGGCTCCCGCTCGAGCTTGCAGCTGTGGCTGCGCGCGCCTTCACGCTGTTTTTTCTGCTCATCAACACGGCACAGCAGGTTCCTCGGGTAAGGCGACGTAGTGCGTACGCAGGCCG
>DATAIM010000125.1:0-2371 GCA_036262655.1 Gemmatimonadaceae bacterium
GCATCGTCGCGGGATCAAATCCGCGCCCTTCTGCCGACGCGGTAGCTGTGACGGAGGTCTTCGGTGCCTTGCTCACGATTGCGTTCGCGTTGAACAGCTTCGCGTCGAGGTCGACGTCATATCCCTTGTCGCGGCTCGCGAGGTCGAGCTTCCCGGTGAGTCCCAGCTTACCCCCATCCGAGAACGTGAGGTTCGTACGGACGAACATGTCCTTCATTGTGCCTGTCAGGTGGAGCGGGCCACGGGCGGCGCCGCGCAGGCCGGCTGACGGGAAGAATCGCCCCGCTGTCACAAGAGACAGAGGGTGCAACCGCGCATCGACGTCGAACCAGCTCGACGCCATCGTTCCACGGGGCCCTTTCCTGATCGCTGCCGTGCCCGTCATTCGCGAGACCGCGCCGCGATCGACATGCGTAATGTCAGCCCTGGCGATCATCCGTGTCGTGAGCGAACCGTTGAGCGTAGCTGTGCCTGTTACGGTCCCTCCGATAGGCAGAGTCGGGTCGAACGCGCGCGCGAGATCGACCTGAATCGGGCGCATTGTGAGCCGTAGATTTTCGGCGCTGAAATTTCCCTTCTCGAATCCGACTTCGCCGACCGCGATCACCCGGTTCAGGCCAGCCTTTCTATCGTTGAAGGTGACATCCCCATCAACCGCGAGCTTCTTCCGGTTGCCCGCGAGCTTCGCTCTTCCGGAGAGCACCCCCGAGCGGGGAGGCTTTACCGTTGGGAAGAGCTGCTGAATGAGCCGCGTGTCGACGCCCGTAAACCGGAGATTGGTGTCGTGTATCGAGAACTCGTCAGTGACTGTCATTCCGATGTCGCCAACCAGGTGGGCATCCGCAATTCTCACGTCCGCGTTGCGCCCAACGTAAATGCTGGTATCGCCGACCCAATCCATTGCGAAATCGAGCTTTCCGGACCCGCGTTCAGGCAGGCGGGGGTAGACCCAGCGTATGTCCGCTGCCGCTACTGGGTCTGCCCGGAGCCGGAGCGTCATGTTGTTGTTGTTGATGTTGTATCGACCGCTGCCCTTCAGTCTGCTGCCCGGCAAACTCACGCTCACGTTCTGCCACCAGAGCGAGTCCCCTGTGAAATCGAAGCCGCCAACGAGTGACTTCACCTCGGCTGTCGGGGGCTTGAAGGGCTCTGCTATCATGCTCGCCATCGCGACGTCCGCGCGCCGAGTCTTGAATGCGGGGTCCTCCAGCCGAAGCAGGGGGAGTTTCGCGTTAACGCGATGAAACTTCGAGATCTTCTGATATCCGCCGGGAACCTGCACGATGAGGAGACGCCCTTCCGGGCCCATCGCCTCGCGAATGACATCTGCCTTGGGGATACCGGCCTGAGAAGCGGGCTCCCATGGAGATTTGGCCGTGATGTCTCCATCCACGAGTGTCACATCGGTGAACCTGATCCATGTGCCCCACGACTGTTTCCGGGGACCCTTCGGCGTGATCGTATCCCGGGGAAAGATCCGGTCCCAGTTCCAGCGGCCACCCGGCTGCCGGTCGAGCACAATGATCGGACGCACGAGGCGGACATCATCGAACTCGAGTCGCTTCCCTGTGAAGGATCGCAGCGAGTAACGGAACGACGCCTGATCGGCTTTCACGAAGGGAGCCCCGGCACTGTCGGTAATGACGAGATCGTGCAGGGTGGCACCCTTCAGCAGATTCCCGCTGACCCGCCCGATCCGGATGATGCCGTGAGAGTTGCTCTCGAGCATCGCAAGCAGGCGCTTTTTCACCTGCCCCCGTCCCCAGTCGGTGTTTGTGAGCGCGAACGTCCCGCCAATCAGAATCACGATGACAAGCGCGACTGCAGCGATCGCCGCGATGACTCCTTTCCGCATCAGAACGCTTCCCCGATCGAGAGATGCAGCTGCATCCGCTCGACGATGCCACGGAACCCCGCCCGCACGGGTGCGAAATCACGACGCTTCATCAGCGACACGAGGCGTGTCTGACCGCCGCTGACACTTTCGGTGACGACAGGAAGTGATTCGGACCTTCCGGGATTGATGCCCACATCTATGCGGATCGGCCCAACGGGCGGGCGGTAACGACCCCCGAATCCGGGAGTGATCGCCGATTTGCTCGTCGGCAAGCCGGGATTCGTGCGCTGCGAGACGTACCCCGCATCTACGAACACTGCACCGAATAGCTGCTTCCATACCGGAAACCGGAATTCCACGCTCGACTCGACGACCACGTTGCCCCCAAGCGGCCGCGCAGTAAAGTCGAGCCGGTCGAGATCGGGCGCGTTTGGATCACATGTCCTGATATCGACCCCCGGTCCGCACGCCGGATCTGCTTCGCGCAGCTTCGACGCCGGAATCGTAAGCACGCGCGGCCCGAGCTGATTCTCT
>DATAIM010000126.1:0-2420 GCA_036262655.1 Gemmatimonadaceae bacterium
GTGCTCGAAAAAAATAGGTAGGTCGGTCGGCTCGACGTCGCGGAGTCTTACGTCGTCACTCATTTCTGGGCGCGCGGAAACAGCGGCCTCAACCGCTTTGCATCAGCGAGTTGCCGTCGCCTGAGACCATACAACCTGCCATTTCCGATTTCGCTTCTCGTATAAATCGGTGTGCCAATGGTCGAACGGCCGTATGGTATCTCCTCGAACCACCACAACCAGACGGGATTGGTATCTGATAACAGCCGATTCTCGATATCGTCTGACCTCGATCGATTTTGGCTGCCACTCGATGTAGTCCAGCTCGCCCCTTGCGACCTGACCCAGATACTGGGCGCGAGTTTGAGTATGACCGACGGGATTCACAAGCTGAAATTCTGGAGCGTGAAAGGGCCCGGCTGCGACAGTATCACCTGCAACGAGAGCTCTGATGCGCCGCGTCTCGATATCGCGCAAATCGTCTGGATCCGGTCCAAGCGCAGGGGTGTGAGCATGACAGCCGAGGAACATCGTGGCGGCTGTGGCGAGTCGAATAACGGTTCGATAAGGGTCAGTCACGTTGGGCTGGTCAGTGCAATGTGAATGCGGTTCGTCCGCCTGACGCCTTAAGGTAAGCTTCGTCGGAATGTCAGGCCGCTGGCGCGCCGCCGTCCGCGTCTGCGGGCCAGTGCGGGCGCAGCAGGAGTTCCTCGATCCGGTACGCGTGGAGGAAGTCGTGCAGCGCGAGGTGCCGGAACATGATGAACACCGAGTACGTCCGATACTCTCCATGCGTCGCGGTGCGCGTCCACTCGGCGGCGCTGAGCTTCTCCAGGCGGACGACGAGGCGAGCGCGGTCGCCGGCAAAGCGCTCGAGGGCAGCGTCCAGGTCCATGCTCAACAGGAGATCGTCGGAATCCTGCTCGCCCGGCAGGTATGGCTGGATGAGCGGCGCGGGGTCGCGGAGCATGTACTCGAGGCGGTCGAAGAAGAGCGCGTGCACGTGCGCGAGGTGGCACGCGTGCTCGTGGGCGGACCAGCGGAGCGGTGCCGGTCGCCGCAGCAGCACTGCGGACGGTACCTCGCGCACGAGAGGCACTACGATCTCCGGCGCTCGGCGGAGCGCCTCGATGACGGCGGCGATGTCGGTCGTGTGCGTGAGCATACAATGTCGGTGGTGGCTTAACGCGTTCAGCTATTCTGCGAGCGAACCTTATAAATCGCGAGCGAAGCGAGCAACCTCACACGCGGGTCAGGAGCAGTGTTGGATATATTGGGTAGATCGGGGTGTCGATGACTGTGCCACCATGGACCAGCTCCATCACGCGTTGACACGCCCAGTCCAGTCTCGATGGGGACCTCTGCATTCCGGAACGACCGTGGCCAACATCCTTCAAGCATGCACGTAAACGACTTCACACATTGGGAGGAGACGAAAATGCTTTTCAGATCGACATTGAGCGCCATCGGATTCCTGACAGCAGTGGCGGTTGCGCAGGAGGGTGGCGCGCAGGCGGGACGCACGCCAGCTACGGCATGCGCGCTGCTCAGCCTTGCGGACATCCGGCGGATTACCGGCTTCAACGGTTACACCGATACGGACGCGAATTCCGGTTCGGACGTCGCGGGAGGTGGAACCTCATGCCGGTACGAAGCAGGGTTCAGCGCACCACCTCCCAACCCGCCGACGGTCGATGTTGTGCTGATCCAGGGGAACAAGAACTACACTCGGCGGGGTATGTTGAAGCTTCCCAAAGGGTGCACCTTCGAGACCGTATCCGGCCTGGGCACCGATGCGTACTTCTGGGCTTGCACTTCACCCAGGCAGTATCGGTCCCCTTTGTACGTGAAGAAGGGCTCAAACGAGCTGATCGTGCAGATCAACTTCAGACCTCCCGCACCCGACGCTAAGGTTCGCGCAACGACGATAGCGGTTGCGAAAGCGGCGGCAGCTCGGCTGCCGTAGGGGGCTAACGCCCCTGGAGGGCCGCCTCAATTTTGGCGATGTCGATCTTTCGCATCGGCATCATGGCCTCGAACGCCCGTTTGGCGGCCGCCCGGTCAGGGTTGTTCGTCGCCTCGAGCAGGACGCGCGGCGTGATCTGCCAGGAAAAGCCCCATCTGTCCCTGCACCAGCCGCAGGCGCTTTCCTGGCCGCCGTTCTCGACAATCGCGTTCCAGTATCGGTCGGTTTCTTCCTGGTTCTCGGTCACGACCATGAAGCTTACCGCTTCATTGGGCTTGAAGTTCGGGCCGCCGTTGAGCCCGACAAACGATTGCCCGAGCAACGTAAACTCCACCGTCAACTCTTCGCCTTCGCTGCCGCCTGGAAAGTCGGACGCGGCCGGATGGCGCGCGCCCACCTTCGTGTCGGGGAAGACGGAAGCATAGAATTCGGCGGCCTTGCGGGCCTCGCCTTTGTCGAACCAAAGGCACGTGGT
>DATAIM010000127.1:0-2977 GCA_036262655.1 Gemmatimonadaceae bacterium
AAGAACTTCCCAGTTCCCACTGGTCAGCTGGCGCCGGTCGGTGCCGTCGGCGGCGACAGTGTAGAGATGCGCGTAACCTGTCGCTTCGGAGACGTAGTAAAAACGGTGCCCGCCCTCGTACCACCCTGCGCATCCAAAGGAGCAAGGCCCGCCAACCCATGCAGTATCACGCAGCGTCTCGATAGTCGTGAGCTTTCCGGTGAGATCCACCGTCTGGAGCACGCGCACCTTGTTGTCCGAGGTGTAGGCGAAGAATGCCCCGCGGGCTCCATCGCGCGTCCACCCGAGTGGCTGCACGAAACCATTGGCTGTATCGGCGGGGTATGGCTTGAGCCATGTCAGGTTACCGCTCCGCAAATTCACAAACCCGACTCGCCCCCTGTCCTGCGCATCACCAACGTTCTCGCGTCCGTGGATTTGCTCGATGTATCCGCTCTCCGTCACGAAGCGAGGAATGTCGTTTGCGCGTGCGCCCTGAGCTGGAATGCGCGTAGTGATTAGCAGTACCTCCGCATTCGGCGACGGAGACACTGACGCGAGCTCTTCTCCCCGCTGCGTGTAGTAAGGCTTGAGCGCTCTCGACTCGCGCTCACGACGCTCCGCCTTTGCGATGCTGTCAGCGCGAACCCGGTCGCGGATCGCTTCGAACAGATCACGCTGCTGCTGCTCGATCCGCCCCCGCTGACCCGTGGCGCGTGCTGAATCCGCGGGCTCTGGTCCCGTGCGCAGGTCAGTGAGCTGCGCAATGAGCCCACCCTCGAGATCGATGGAAAAAACGTTGTTGTCTCGAATGAAGTAGACCTTTTTCCCGTCGGTCGAGAACTGCGGGTCGCGCTCCCGCGCCAGCGTTTTCGTAAGGCGCCGCGTCGTGCCGCGCTGCATGTCCGTCACGTAAATGTCACCGCCAAACTCCAGCGCCTGATACCGCCCGTTCGATGACCGCTCACCCGATGTCACAAGGGCTCCGACGGAATCGAATTGAGCGGGAGACACTCGCTCTGGTCTGGATCCGGCCACAGCTCGCACTCGAAACCGCTTCGGCGTCTCCCGCCAGTCCGTCCCCGGCTCGAGCCACGAGAAGTAGATCCACTTGTTGTCCGCACTCCAGCGGATGTCCTGCGGCTGCCGTCCGTAAAGCTCCGGGCCACGCATGATGTTCCGGATGGAGAAATCGAACTTCGAGGCGGCAGGCTGCTGAGCAGCAATCGGAACCGCAACAAACAGCGCAAGGAGTGCTTTTCGCATCAATCGGTGAGTAGTTGTGTGAATGCGACTTCGGTGGTGGATCTTTTTACGCGTCCGCTCATTATACCCAGCCAGACCCGCACGGATTCGGCGAGTATGACTACGACAGCAGCCATGAAGAATGCCGCAACCGCTGCGTCGAGCCGGTCGTTGAATATCATGCGGTGTGCTGCCTCCGCCGAAGCGGCGCCCTTCGGAACTGCCCCGGAGGCCACTATGCCCTCGAACAGCCGTGCGTGAGCGAGAAAGCCGAGCTTCGGATTGTCAGAGAAAATCTTTAGCCACCCTCCAGTCAGCGTTACCACGGCGAGCCAGGAGAGGGGAAGAAGCGTCATCCATGCGTAGCGAGCCTTGCCCATCCGGATGATCACTGTGGTTCCGACACATAGAGCGACGGCTGCAAGCAGCTGATTGGAGATTCCGAACAACGGCCAGAGCGAATTGATTCCGCCCAGCGGATCCATCACTCCCTGATACAGGAAGTATCCCCACATCAGTACGAACAGAGCGCTCGCGCCTGCAACCGCCGGATACCACGACACGCGACCCATTGGTGCCCATATATGTCCGAGGAGGTCCTGCAGCATGAACCGCCCGACGCGCGTCCCCGCATCGAGTGTAGTCAGGATGAACAGCGCCTCGAACATGATTGCGAAGTGGTACCAGAGCGCCATTGCTCCACTGCCGCCCAGCACGCTCGCAAAAAGGTGCGCCATCCCGACCGCAAGGCTCGGTGCGCCTCCGGTTCGTGAGAGCAGGCTCGTTTCGCCGACCTGCCGGGCCAGTGTCTCCATTTCGGCGGGATTCAGCACGAGGCCCCAGCCGCGAATGGCCTCTGCGGCTGTTGCCGCTGTAGTCCCGATAACTCCCGCCGGAGCGTTGATCGCGAAGTACACTCCAGGCGTCAGCACGCATGCGGCGATGAGCGCCATCACCGCGACAAGTGACTCGGTCAGCATTCCCCCGTATCCGATCATTCGCGCATGTGACTCGCGCGCAATCAGTTTCGGCGTCGTGCCAGATGCAACGAGCGCGTGAAATCCCGAGATCGCGCCGCAGGCAATCGTTATGAACACGAACGGAAACACCTTGCCCGCGAAGACGGGGCCCGTGCCATCGGTGAACTGAGTGAGCGCCGGCATTTGAAGCGGAGGCAACACGATCAGTATTCCAAGGGCGAGCGCCAGCACTACGCCGATCTTCACGAAAGCCGACAGATAATCCCTGGGAGCCAGAAGCAGCCAGACAGGCAGCACTGAAGCCGCGAAGCCGTAAAGCATGATGAGTATCGCGATCGTAGGACCGGACAATGTGAAAGTCGGGGCAAGCGCGGGATTCTCTGCCACCCATCTGCCCGCGTAGAGCGCGAGGATAAGAAGCACGACCCCAATGGCGCTTGCCTCGAGCACCCGGTGCGGACGAATCCAGCGCATGTAACCGCCCATCAGCATTGCGATCGGAATCGTCAGGCCGATGGTAACAATCCCCCACGGGCTGGACTTGAGTGCGTTGACGATCACCAGAGCGAGCACCGATATCAGCACGATCATGATGCCGAGAACAGCGATCAGCGCCGTGTAACCTGCAACGGCGCCGACCTCGTCCTTCGCCACCTGTCCCAATGTCTTTCCATCCCGGCGCATCGACGAGCAGAGAACAACGAAGTCCTGCACCGCGCCGCCCACGGCAACGCCAACGATTATCCAGAGTGCTCCTGGCAGAAAGCCGAATT
>DATAIM010000128.1:0-2972 GCA_036262655.1 Gemmatimonadaceae bacterium
AAATGTCTTTTTGTTCGACATGGGCGACCGGCTCCAGTATCAGCTCACGAACGTTCTGGGGGGCATCTCGGCGATTACGGAGTACAGTCCGGCTCTGACGTGGGCACGGGGCGCGGACCGGATGGCGTTCACGTATTACGAGAAGGGCGACTACACGATCTGGTCGATGGATAACCCCCGCCACCTGAAGACGGTCGCGTTCAGAAACCAGGTTGCCACTCCGACGGCCCTCGTAATGCGAGTTCCCTCACTGCCGGCAACGATCGCTGTCGCACAGACCGACTCAGCCAGGAAGCTGGCAGCAGCCGGTATTCAGTCGTCGACATACCGTGCACCGACTGGTGCGCGCCCATCGGCGCAGCTCTCAGCCGGAGAGGCCCAGGCCGGGGAAGTCGAAGCGACCACAGTCGCCGTGCTCAATGCGAATCCGGATTTCGCCCTTCCCGACACAGCGCGATTCCGGGACTACAAATACTCGGTCGGCTTCAAGCCGGACTACATCGCTCAGCCCGAGATTGGGTACGCGACGGGCAACCAGTACGGGTTGAGTGGCTTCAACGGTGGCACGACAATCGTTTTGAGCGACCTGCTGGGCAATCATCAGATCGCGTTGTCCGCGTCGGTGTACGGGCAGCTGCGTGATGCGAGTGTGTTCGCCGCGTACGCCAACCTGAGCCGGCGGTGGCAGTACACCGTCGGCGGATATCAGCAGCCCATATTCCTTCCGCAGAGCGGCGGTACGGTCCAGCAGCTGGCGGATCGTGACCGCTACACAACTCTTTTCGTGCGTTACGTTCTCCGAAACGCATTCGCGACGACGCAGTATCCGCTCAACAGGTTCACGAGAATCGAGGGAGGCCTGCAGTTCAACAGCATCGGCCGCTCGGTCATCTCGCTGACGCAGGATTGCTTCTTCAACGGGTGCACGGCCCCCGAGATTGACGACGTCGCGAACGCTCCCGCGTACAATTTCCTGTCGCCGTCGATCGCCTACGTATCCGACAACACGCTCTTCGGGTACACCGCCCCGGTGATTGGCAGACGGTACCGGTTCCAGATCTCGCCCTCGGTCGGCAATCTTCGCTGGGTCGAGTACCTCGCCGACTATCGCCGGTACGACCCAATCATCTTCAACACGCTGACCATCGCAACGCGCGTTCTCGGAAGCGCGTCAGTGGGTCGTGACGAGTCCGCCTTCCCGAAATACATCGGCCGTCCGGAGTACGTGCGCGGGTACGATCAGGCAAACTTCAGCGGTTACGAGTGCACGTCCTACATTGGTGGTGGAGCGTCGTGCAATACGGAGCAGCTCGTTGGGAGCAGGGTGGCGGTATTCAACGCCGAGGTTCGATTCCCGCTCGTGCGCAGATTCGATCTCGGCAACCTTCCGATCGGGTTGCCACCCATCGAGGGCCTGCTCTTTTTCGACGCGGGCCTTGCATGGAGTAAGGACCAGACGGTTTCGCTGACCAAGCCCGCGAATTATGATTTCACGCTCCAGCGTTACCCGCTTCGGAGCTATGGTGCGGGTATTCGCGTAAATCTGTTCAACCTCGCGATTCTCAAGTGGGATTACGCGGTACCGCTCGATAAACCTGGACGAAAAGCCAACTGGACCTTCTCGCTGGGCCCGAGTTTCTAGAGCTGCGGCCAGACTGCTAGCGCTGACGCTTGCCGTCGTTGCCTGCAAAGGTGACCGGCAGGCGTCCTCGGGTGTTCCCGCCGCGTCCGCACTCCGTGGAACGGACCAGATAGTCCTGCGCATCCCAACCGGCGGGGGAACCGCCCGGGCCTACATCTATCCCCGCCTCGACTCAGTGGTGTGGAGCGCGGCGGGCGCGCCGAGAATTGCGCGCGTGCTTGGATTCGATCCTGACGACGGTCTCGTTGCATTCGTCGACGAGAAAGGCCAGCCGCGCCGGATCGACCTCCGTGCATCTGAAGTACGGTTCGCATCGAAAGCGAAGCTTTCTTCGATCGCGACCGCGAATGGATCGGAGATTTACGGAATTTCGGAAAAGGGCGTGGTTGCACGCATGACTCCCACCGGGGACTGGCGGTTCCAGCCTCCGTATGCCGCACGGTGGGTTTTCCCGCAACCGAATGGATCAGTCGTCGTCGCGGGGAGTGTGGCGGGCAAGACACAGCTGTGGCTCATCCGGCCGCCCGATGAGGAGATCATCGAAACTGCCGCGCTTCCCGTCATTCACCGCGGAGTACAAACACAGGTTGGGGACCGCCTGTATTTCACCGTCGACAGTGGATTGATCGGCGTTAAAACGCGCGATCTCGCATTGCTCAAGCCAATACGTCTCAGCGAGCCCGTCGCCGCAATCGTTCCGACACCCAGCGGAGACCGTCTGTACGTTGCTCTCAAGGGACGAAATGCACTCGCGGTGGTGAACCGGTACAGTGAGGAGCTGAGTGGCGACGTGGCTCTGCCAGGACCCGCCGCGGAGCTCCGGATGGATCCACTCGGACAGTTCATTCTTGCGCGGCCGGCTGGACTTGGCGATTCGGCGTGGGTCGTCACAGTGCGAACGAACAAGCTTCAGGGAGCCGTTCGGTCGGAATGGAGAAATGATCTGCCGGCATTCGCTCCCGGGTCTACGATCGCAACCGTCCAGGGATCAAACGTAGTCCTGGTAAGCTCTCAGACGATGACCCCTTCGCGAACTGTTTCGTCCGGCGCGAAGGATTTCTGGTATTTCTTCGCATGGAACGGATTTCGGCCCCGCGCGGCGGATCTCGATCGGCCGGTGACGTTCGATTCAGGGGTTAGTGCGCGGGCCGGTGATTCCGCTTTGCCCGGCCTGGATACGGCCGTCAATCCACCCCTTCGCGACGCGACGCCTTCGATGATCGAGCCTCCGGCGACAATACCCCCCGCGCCGCCTCCGCGTCCGCCAGGTTACATGGTGTCGTTCGCGGCAGTCCTGACTGAGCAGAAGGCAGCCGACGCCGCGGCGGCA
>DATAIM010000129.1:0-1878 GCA_036262655.1 Gemmatimonadaceae bacterium
GGGCTTGTTGCAGCGCTCCACCTCCTTGCAAAAGGGGAAATTCCGCTGATCCTCGAAGCTGGCGCGAAAGTAGGCGACAGTATTCGTCAATGGCAGCACGTGCGGCTTTTCTCTCCGTGGAAATACCTGGTAGACGAGACGACGCGCGAGGCCCTGTCATCGAGCGGTTGGTCGATGCCGGATGAGGACTCGCTTCCTGCGGGCCGCGAAGTCGTCGAAATGCTGCTCGAGCCCATCGCTTCCCTCCCCGCAGTGAGTCCTCACCTCCACCTGGGCCACCGCGTAATTGCCGTCACGCGGCGGGGGATGGACAAGGTGAAAACCACGGGCCGCGACAAGGCCCCGTTCGAGCTATTGGTTCAAACCACTGACGGAAGCACTTCACGCATTTACGCGCGCGCGGTTATCGATGCGTCCGGCACATGGCAGAGCCCCAATCCGATGGGTGCCGGCGGGGTTCCAGCGGATGGTGAATCATCGGCGGGAGAAATTGTTTACGGAATTCCCGACGTCCTTGGACCGCAGCGAAGCCGGTACGGTGGAAAGCACGTGCTCGTCGTCGGCAGCGGGCATTCTGCATTCAATGCGCTGCTCGACCTCGTCACACTCAAGGCTGATGTTCCATCGACGCGAATAACATGGGCGGTTCGCCGGAATGACCCCGGCTCGATGTTCGGTGGCGGGGAGAATGACGCTCTCGAAGCACGTGGTGCACTCGGCGCGCGTTTGCGGGCGTTGATTAGCGCCGGAGCGGTGGGACTTCGAACTGGCGTGCGCATCGCGGGCGTAAGGCGTACAGCGGCAGGACTAATGGTGGAAACCAGTGAGGGAACGCGCATCGGACCAGTCGACGAGATAATCGTCACGACAGGGTTTCGGCCGGATCTGCACATCGCGCGCGAGCTGCGGCTCGAGCTCGATCCGTGGCTCGAGGCACCAGTGAGGCTGGCGCCGCTCATCGATCCAAACGTGCACTCATGCGGAACTGTTTATCCGCACGGAGCGGCGGAGCTTTCGCATCCGGAAAAGGATTACTACGTGGTGGGAATGAAAAGCTATGGCCGAGCGCCGACGTTCCTTTTGCTGACCGGATATGAGCAGGTAAGATCGGTCGTGTGCGCTCTCGTTGGTGACGAGGATGGTGCACGCAATGTTGCGCTGTCTCTTCCCGAGACCGGAGTCTGTCAGACGGGTTCGGCAGACTCGAGCTGCTGCGGAACGCACGAGAGTGGGCCAGTGCTCGCCCAGCTGTCGCACCGGTAGCACGCTAAGGAATGCCGAACCTCGCATTCGCTCTTCTATCGGACATTCACTCGAATCTGCCGGCGCTCGAAGCAGTGCTTGCCGACATACACAGCGGTACGCCCGCGGGCATTTACCATCTCGGTGACCTCGTAGGATATGCGCCGTGGCCGAACGAAACCGTGGCACTGGTGCGCGCTGCGGGGGTTTCCGGAGTTGCGGGGAACTACGACTCGACCGTTGCCGCCGACTACAAACACTGTGGCTGCAGGGCGGAGACCGCTCGCGAGGAGGAGCTCGCTCACATCAGCTACGAGTGGACGCGCCGCAACACGTCTTCGGAAACAAAATCGTTCCTCGCCTCACTTCCCTTTCGACTCGATGTTCGGCCATTGGGCGGACACATTGCCGGCGCCGCGATGATTCTTTTTCACGCGACGCCAGTCAGCAATCTCGTTTATGTGACCGAAGACCGGCCGGATGAATTTCTGATGAAGATGGCCGGACAAGCGAACGCGCGGCCCGGCGATGTTCTCTGTTTTGGCCACACTCACAAGCCTTGGCACCGCGTCGTCGAAGGAGTTCACTTCGTCAACGCCGGTAGCGTTGGACGACCCAAGGATGGAGATCCCCGGG
>DATAIM010000130.1:0-16320 GCA_036262655.1 Gemmatimonadaceae bacterium
CCTCTGCGCGTGCTCGTCTACAACATTCACGCGGGAAAAGACGCAAAAGGTGCCGACAACCTCGAGCGCGTTGCGACAATTATCCGCGAGTCCGGCGCAGACGTCGCTCTCCTGCAGGAGGTCGACCGCGGGACCGAACGATCGGGAAAGGTAGACCAGGTCGAAACTCTTCGAAGACTGACTGGGTATTTCGGCGCGTTCGGAAAAACCCTCGACTACCAGGGAGGGGATTATGGGATTGCCATCCTGTCGCGGTGGGCAATCGTGTCGGACACGCTCACCCGTTTGCCCGTCGAGCCACCGCAGCACAGATCAGGCGTCTCGTACGAGCCGCGAGGCGCGCTCCGCGTCGTAATCGCCGCCCCAGGCCGGCAATTGCACGTCATCAACACGCACATCGACCCCTCCCGGGAGGATTTCTATCGCCTTCAGGAGGCACGAACACTGCTCACGATCGCATCATCGTTGCGCGACACCGGAGTGACCGTGGTGATGGGCGGCGATCTCAACTCGGAGCCGTCGAGTGCGGTGATCGGCCTCTTCGCGCCAGCCGGCTGGCGCGATGCGTTCAGGGAATGCGGGAAGGGGACGGGCCTTTCTTATCCGGCGAATATTCCGGTGAAACGCATCGACTACCTGATGATCACGGGAGGCACACGCTGCACGATGGCCACTGTCTTGAATACCGAGGCTTCCGACCATCGTCCTGTCCTCTTCGTCCTTCGCGAAGGACGATAAGCGAAGCAGCCAAACCGGAGAAAGATCTGATGTCCTATGAAGGCTTGATGGTCAGTGTGTCAGGCGTACGCGGCCGCGTAGGGGAGGCGCTGACGCCGGAGGTGATGGCGAAGTTTTCATCCGGCTTCGGCGCATGGGCGAGACAGCGCGCGGTTACAGGCCGGGCACGGATTGTCGTCGGACGAGACAGCCGCGTCTCGGGGCCCATGTTTCAGCCCGTTGTGATGTCCGCCCTGCAGTCTGTGGGATGTGACGTCATCGACGTGGGCGTGGCGCCTACTCCAACCATCCAGCTTGCGGTCGAGCACCATCATGCCGCCGGGGGGCTCGCGATAACGGCCAGCCACAATCCTGTCGAATGGAACGCGCTCAAGTTCATCGCATCTTCGGGACTGTTTCTCGACGGCGCCGAAGCCAGGGAGATGCGGTCGGTCGTCGATGGCAGTATTCCCCGCGCCGCCTGGGACGAGCTGGGCCAGATCGAGACGGATTCGAACGCGGCATCCCGCCACATCGAGCAGGTTCTTGTCCTCCCTTTTCTCGATGTCGGGGCGATCCGGGAACGTCGGTTCCACGTCGCTCTCGACTGCGTGCGCGGGGCTGGCGGCGCGTTCATGCCAGTTCTCCTCGAGCGATTCGGGTGCCGCGTGACTGCGATCAATCTCGAGACCGACGGCCGTTTTCCGCGCTCGCCGGAGCCAGTCGCGGAGAACCTCGGCGACCTCGAGAGGCTGGTGCGGACCGCCGCAGCCGACATTGGATTCGCCGTTGATCCCGATGTCGATCGCCTCGCGCTCGTGTCCGATGAAGGCAAGGCCATTGGAGAGGATTACACGCTCGCCCTGGCGGCGAAGGTCGTGCTTCGCCACCGCGAGGGGAACGTGGTCACTAACCTGTCGACCAGCCGGATAGTCGATGACGTCGCACGCGAGCAGAATCGGCGTGTTGTCCGGGCACCAGTCGGAGAAGTGAACGTGGCGACACGGATGCGAAGAGAGGGTTCTCCTATCGGCGGCGAGGGGAATGGAGGGGTGATCCTGTCCGAGATGCACCTCGGACGCGACGCCCCCGTTGGCGCCGCGCTCATACTCCAGCTTCTTCTGGAAGAGGCGAAACCGCTCTCCCGGATCGTATCCGCCTATCCGCAATACCACATCGTCAAGGACAAGCTCGACCGTCCGGACGCGCCACTCGACAGTGTTTACGCGCTTTTGAAACAGACCTTTCCGGATGCGGAGGTCGATACGCAGGACGGCCTGAGACTCGCCTGGTCCGACCGGTGGGTACATGTCCGACCTTCCGGGACAGAGCCAATCGTCCGCGTAATTGCGGAGGCGCCGACGACTGCTGCGGCCGAGTCGCTCATCGCGGAATGCCGAGTGCCTCTGGATGCCCTCTGATCGCCTCTTCCGCTATCACGGAACGACTCATGCGATTTAATTTCAGCTCTGGTGCGGGTGGCAGCGTCCTTTACGCGTAGAGTCAGATATGTGCGGAATTGTCGGGTACATCGGAGAGCGCGGCGCGACCCCTCTCCTGCTGGACGGATTGAAGAGGCTGGAGTATCGCGGGTACGACTCCGCCGGCGTCGCGATCCTCAACGGGAAGGGCGTCGAAACGAGGAAGGCCGCTGGTAAGATCTCCCGTCTCGAAGCGGCGCTGGCCTCCTCGCCGGTTCACGGGAATCTGGGAATCGCACACACGCGGTGGGCGACGCACGGGGTTCCCAATGAGTGCAATGCGCATCCGCAAGTGGACTGCAAGGGTAACCTCGCCGTGGTGCACAACGGGATCATCGAGAACTCGACCGCGCTCAAAACACACCTTATGGAGCGCGGGCACACCTTTACTTCCGACACCGACACCGAAGTAATCGCGCATCTTATTGAAGAAGCGTTCGACGGCAACCTGGAGGACGCCGTCATCGAAGCGCTATGGCAGGTCGAAGGCACGTACGGGATCGCCGTGGTGTGCAGCGATGACAAGGACAAGATCGTAGCCGCGCGCAAGGGAAGCCCTCTTCTCATCGGTCTTGGCGATGGCGAGTTCTATGTCGCCAGCGATGCATCCGCGATCCTGGCCCACACGCGTGAGGTCGTGTACCTCGACGATGGCGACCTCGCTGTTCTCACTCGCGACGGATATCGCGTGATCGACCTCCGAGCAAAGGAGCTCGACAGACAGGTTCACAAGATCGAATGGGACCTGAACCAGATCGAGCGTGGTGGCTTCGCTCATTTCATGCTCAAGGAAATCTTCGAGCAGCCCGAGACGATCGAGAACTGCATACGGGGCCGCCTCCTACCCGAGGAGGGCACCGCCAAGCTCGGCGGCCTCAACATGACCGACGAGGAGCTCCTCAAGTTCGACAACATCATCATTACCGCATGCGGCACCAGCTGGCATTCGGCGCTGATAGGCGAGCACATGATGGAGGAGATGACCCGCATTCCTGTCGAGGTGGAGTACGCCTCGGAATTCAGGTATCGAAATCCGATCGTAAACGACCGCACACTCTGCATCGTGATCTCGCAGTCGGGAGAGACTGCTGACACGCTCGCCGCAATGCGCGAGGCGAAGAACCGCGGAGCCAGGACCTACGGCGTCGTCAACGTGGTGGGGTCGACAATTGCTCGTGAGTCTCAGGGCGGCATCTACGTTCACGCCGGGCCCGAGATCGGGGTCGCATCGACGAAGGCGTTCACGAGCCAGGTTGTCGCGCTCGCGCTGCTCACTCTCAAGATCGGCCGCCTGAAAGATGTCTCCGTCGTTCGCGGCAAGGAGATCGTGGACGCGCTTCACGCGCTTCCGGGACAGGTGAAGCAGATCCTCGACCGCGCGCCGGAGATGGAAGCACTCGCGGAAGAGTTCAAGCGTGCCCAGAACTTCCTGTACCTCGGAAGGGGTTACAACTTCCCGACCGCTCTCGAGGGAGCGCTCAAGCTCAAGGAGATCAGCTACATCCACGCGGAAGGGTATCCTGCGGCCGAGATGAAGCATGGCCCCATCGCACTTATCGACGAGATGATGCCGGTAGTGTTCATCGCACCGCACGATTCGGTGTTCGACAAGGTCGTCTCGAACGTGCAGGAGGTAAAGGCGCGAAAGGGCCGCGTCATCGCAATCACCAGCCGTGAGGAGCCGGCACTGGCCGGTAAGCTCGACTACGAGTTCCGGATCCCCGAGACGATCGACATGCTTGCGCCGGTGCTTGCCTGCATTCCGCTGCAGCTTCTCGCTTATTACATCGCCGTGAAGCGAGGGTCGAACGTAGACCAGCCGCGCAATCTCGCGAAGTCGGTAACCGTCGAGTAAGCGCTGCGCGTTCTGCTCCAGCGCGTTTCGCGGGCGGAAGTCCGCGTTGAAGGCCGCGTAACCGGGAAGATCGGGCGCGGCTTTCTCTTGCTCGTCGGCCTGACGCACGACGACACACCGCTCGTTGCCGAATGGATGGCCGAGAAAGTTTCCGGACTGCGCCTGTTCGCAGACGCCGACGACAAGATGAATCTCTCCCTTGGCGACGTCGGTGGCGCTGCGCTTGTGGTATCGCAATTCACGCTTTACGGGAATGCTGATAAAGGGAAGCGGCCCAGCTTCATCGACGCAGCCCGTCCGGACGTTGCGATTCCCTTGTATGAACTCTTCATCGAGGGATTGCGCACACGGGGCGTCCCGGTCGAAACCGGAGAGTTCGGGGCGATGATGGACGTCGAGCTCGTAAACGACGGCCCTGTCACGCTTCTGCTGGAGAAGAATGCGCAGAAAATGGGGACCGCCGAGAGCGCGACATGAAACCGGTTTCCGAGATGGAGGTCATCCTCGCGTCCGCTTCCCCCCGCAGAAGGCAGCTGCTGGACCTGATCGGGATCAGACACGCTGTGCGCCCCGCCGATATCGACGAGACATATCTCCAGGGTGAAATCCCGGATCGGCACGCCGAGCGTCTCGCGAGAGAAAAGGCGGAGGCGATCGCGATCACAGCACCCGATTCTCTCGTCATCAGCGCCGATACGATCGTCGTGATAGATGACCTGGTCCTTGGGAAACCGCGGGACACCGAGGACGCGAAGAGGATGCTTGGCTTGCTGAGCGATCGCTCGCATATCGTAATGACAGCTGTCGCTGTGGCCTATCGCGGGCGGACCGTATCATCCGTGGAATGCGTCAGTGTGACTTTCAATCCGCTGGATGAAAAAGAGATCGGGAAGTACGTCGCGACCGGCGAGCCGATGGACAAGGCTGGTGCGTACGGAATCCAGGGATATGGCGCGACCATCGTGCGTCGCATCGATGGCGACTACTTCGCTGTGATGGGACTGTCTCTAGTGCGTCTTGTCGCGCTTATGCGCGAGGGAGGTGTGAGCTACGATTTCCCGCGATAGCGATCATTCCAGAGCGAGAGCTTCGCGGCTACATCATCGACAGTAATCCGCGGCATCCGATCTTTCCGGGTGGCCATCGTCACTGGGCCGTTTTCGCCCGCCTCATGATAAGCGTCGATGACCAGATCCTGAAACCGGCGCCACGGCCCTGTACGCCGCGGGTCGGTATACCCGATAAGCGAGATGACGGGGCGGTTCAGTGCGACCGAGATGTGAAGTGGTCCCGTATCCGGGGAGAGGACGACCTGCGATGCGTCGAGAATCGACACGAGCCTCCGTAACCCGCTGCCGAGTGCTACGTGCGGCTGCGAATCAGTGAGGCGAACAATCTCCGCGGCGGCTTTTCGCTCGCGCTCCGAACTTCCGCCTGCGAGCACTGGCTGGAGATTGTACCGCTCCCGCAGCAGGTCGCAGACGTGTGCCCATCGCGTGGCGTCCCAGTCCTTCTCGGGCTTGCTCGTGGCGACGATGATCGTTGCGAGTGGGTCGTGGAACTGAGCGACAAAGCTTCGCTGCCATTCTCGCTCATCATCCCACGGGCCAAGCCCCCACTCCACCGGGTTTGGGTCGATTCCGAGCGCGTGAAGAAACTCGAAGTACTGGTCCTGAACGTGCTGCACTTTGTGGGCAGCGATTCGCTCGGTTGTGAACAGCCAGTTCGCATCACGCGCACGGGCGCGGTCGAATCCAAGGCGCCGTGGAATTCCGGAAAAGGCAGTGATGATGCCTGCCTTGAAGTAAACCTGCAGGTTTATGAGCAGGTCAAACCGGCGCGCACGCAGCTTCGATATGACTTCGCGAAACGCGGCGATGCCCCTCGACCTGTCGAAAAGAATTACTTCGTCGACTGCCGGATGTCCCTGAACGAGACTGGCTGGTCCGGGCTGGAGAACCCAGGTGATCTGCGATGAAGGATTGTGACGCTTGATGGCATTTATCACGGGCAGAACGTGGACCGCGTCGCCAACAGCGCTCATCATCACGATACAAACGCGATCCATTCTCCGATCGCTCATTGTGCGGGCTCTCCAGATGCTTCTGCAATCACCTGGACATCGCGATCCGTTACATCGAGTTCCCGTTTGTCGCGAAGCTTGAAGAGCGACCGGACAAGCCGCGCGAGATTCGCCCGAGCCACCATCGGATCGCCGGGCACATGGAATCTGACGCGGTCTATGTCGAGAATGTGCGCCGCCGCGCCATGCGCAGAGTCCCAGGTCAGAAGAATGTTGCGTGCGTTCAGGTCCGGGTGATGCGCTCCGGCGCGCGTCAGCGCCCCTAGGAGATCACCGGCCGCGCGAAGACAAGCGTCCCGGTCGCCGCTCGGCCCCATCTCGCGAAGGACAACGGCCAGGTCATGGCTGCCGGCGACTTCCTGTGTTGCGACGTCGCTTCGCCGCAGCACCGCTCCCGCGCGGTAACTCACGACAGCGATGACCTCGGGCGTCGGTACGCCTGCTCGCCGCAAGCGAAGCGAGTTGACGAGCTCCCGCAGGCCGCGCGTCGGCGGAAAGAAAAGATCGGATCCGGAACGCGCGAGAAGTCCTCCGCGCATCGCGTGACGAACCACCACCCGGCCGCAGGGTTCTCCGAGAGCGAACGCGTACGCGGGTGCCCGTCCTATGTATTCCTGCCGGTCGGGCTGGCGCAGCGCGTAATCGTACAATGTCTCGTCGGCGAGGATCGATTCAATTGCTTCGTGGCAGCGTTGCACGACGTGGCCGCGTGCACCGTTCGCGTTGATGCGTGTGTACCCCGGTATTCCGATAGCGACAGCCATCAGGTCGACGCCCGTGCCTGTCCGATGGCGGTGAGGACAGCGCGCGCCTTACTCTCTGTTTCCTCCCATTCGCTTTCGCCAACAGAATCGGCAACGATTCCGGCCCCGGCCTGAACAGACGCGACTTTGTCGGATATGACGCACGAGCGAATTGTTATCGCGAGATCCATCCGCCGCCCACCTCCCGCGATGTACCCGAGAGCGCCGGCGTAAGCACCCCGCGAAACCGGCTCGAGCTCGTCGATGATCTCCATCGCGCGGACTTTCGGAGCACCTGTCATTGTACCCGCAGGGAACGTGGCGCGGAACACATCGAGCGCGAGCAAGTCATCGGCGAGCTCGCCTTCGACCTGGCTCACGATGTGGAGGACGTGTGAATACTTCTCGATCTGCATCAGCTCCGTTACCGCTACCGTTCCGTATCGCGCTACCCGTCCCACATCGTTGCGGCCGAGGTCGACAAGCATGACGTGCTCGGCGCGCTCTTTCGGGTCGTTGAGAAGCTCTGCTGCGAGCTCGGCGTCGCGTGCGGGAGTTGTGCCTCGCGCGCGAGTGCCGGCAATCGGTCTGACGGTTACGCGGTTATCGGCGAGTCTCACGAGAAGCTCCGGAGAGCTGCCCACGATCTCGACGTCTCCAAGTGCCAGGTGGTACATGTACGGGGAGGGATTCAATGCACGGAGCACGCGGTAGAGAGAAACGGGATCGAAGTCCGCGGCGAGCTCGATCCGACGAGCGAGCAGCGCCTGGAAGCAGTCTCCGGCACGAATGTACTCCTTGATCCGTTGGACACCCGCAATGAACTCTTCGCGCGTGATGCTCGATTTTCCAGTCGCGCCAGCGGCGGCCGAGTCAAGGCGAAGTGGCGGGAGTGACTGACTCCCAAGGAGTCTTTCCTCGATGGCCGCAATTTCGCCGGCGGCTTCTTCGTACAACCGGCGCAGCTCCGCGCGATCCGGAGCCCCTTGAATCGTTACACCGATGACGATCTGTGCCCGCGAGCGGAGGTTGTCGATGATGACGATGGACCGGGTGAACACGAACATCGCGTCCGGAGCGCTCGACGATCTTGGCGGGGGACAGGGGAGGCTCTCGATGATCCGCACGACGTCGTAGCCGAAATATCCAACGGCACCCGTCCAGAATGGACCAAGCTCGGGAACATCGAGTGGAAGCGGGTGTGTGATCGTTTTCTCGAGATCGGCGAGAGGGTCGGGCACCTCTCTCGCGGAGTGCCACCCGCGATGGGCATCCCAATCCTCCACTGTGCGCCCGCGAAGACGCCAGGCCGAGTGCGGCTCGGTGCCCATATAGGTATATCGTGACCACGTCTCTCCGCCTGCAGGTGCAGATTCCAGCAAAAAGCCGAGCTCCCCTCGGCGAAGCTTCGCGAACGCGGAAACCGGAGTATCCGCGTCGAGGACGATTTCGCGCCACACGGGCACGATGTGCGCATATGGAGAATCGGCGACACTTTGCGCCATTTCCATGAAATGCTCGAATCCAGCTTGGTCTTTCGTCCGTCTCGGTCTCATTAACTTTCCCGTATGCGAGCGCTCCTTCGTGCAGTGGCTGCACTCTGCGGCGTGGTCGCCGCAGCGTCACCCCTGCGCAGCTTGTCCGCCCAGGGATGGAACGACGCACGCTCACGACTGCTGGTGGAACAGGCCACAGACCGGCGGGCGCGGCAGATCGCGGACACGGCCCTCACGAGCTACAAGGCGGCTGCCCACGGGTACCTCACTTTCCTCGCCCAGGTAGGGGAAGGGTTCACCGAACCGCCAAAGATCGTGAAGGCGGACGAGCTCGCGCTAGAAGTGTACTGGCACGCGCCGAACCTGAGCAAGCAGCTGATTGCCGGCCGGCGCGACACGCTTCTTCTTCCCACGGACATCAACTACCATCGCGATCATCTTGGCATAGTCCAGAATAACTTCCCGAACATCATCAGGCTTGGTGACGGTGACGAGGTGCGCGACGTTCCGCATCCGCTATCGATGGCCGGGCTCGCGGAGTACGACTACGCGATCAGGGATTCGCTCCAGATCCGGCTCGGCCTCCGCACTCTCGATGTCTATGAGGTTCGCGTGCGCCCGAAGAACGATCGGCAGCCACGCGCCGTCGGCGCTGTGTACATCGATCGTGAAAGCGGCGAAGTGGTAAGAATGGCGTTCAGCTTTACCCGCGCCGCTCTCAAGGACAAGGAGCTGGAGGATGTCAGCGTCGTTCTTGAAAACGGGCTCATCGAGGGGAGATTCTGGCTGCCGCGCCGGCAGGAGATCGAAATCCGCCGCACTGGTACCTGGCTGGACTATCCGGCTCGCGGAATCATTCGCGGTCGCTGGGAGATCTGTTGCTATGAAGTGAACAAGCCCTTGCCGGCCGCAATTTTCATTGGCCCCGAGATCGCTATCGCCCCCCGGGGAACGCCAATGCCGGTGCCCTTTACCGGACAGCTGCTCGATTCTCTTCCTCCGGATGTGCGTGCTGTCACCGATGCGGATGTCGCGAAAGTGCAGGAGGAGGCGCGCGCGCTCGTGCGGGGGCAGGCGCTCGCGCGGACGAGAAGCACATCACTCTCCGGTAGAAGCGTCTCCGATTTCATTCGCGTAAATCGGGTTGAAGGACTCGCGCTCGGCGCTGGAGTCGCGCGACAACTCGGCGAGGGATTCGCGGTGGGCATGCGGGGGCGCTACGGCTTCGCGGATGAGCGCGCCAAACTCACGGGGGAAATTTCCTTCCGCCGGGCGAGCGGGGCTGGTGTCTGGATCAGCGGGTTCGATGATACCAGGGGCGCGGGCGACATCATGGAACGCTCGCTCGTCGTCAACAGCATTGCCGCGCAGGAATTTGGCAGCGACTACACCGATCTGTACGGAGTGCGAGGAGCATCGGTGGCCGTCCGATATCCGATCAGCAGGGAATGGACTGCGTCTCTCGACGGCGCATACGATCGACAGAGAGCGCTCGTTCCCAACGCGAGACCGTCCAGTGGACGTTACGAGAGCGGTGTCGCCGCAGCGAAGGGAGTAGAGCGAAGGCTTTCGGCATCCTTTGGTCATCCAACAAGAGTTGGAATCTGGGGTTTCGAGACGCGGCTGAATCTCGATGCGAGCCTGATCCATTTCGAGAATGATGATGAAGCGACCAAACTCACGTTCGGGCGCTTTGCGATCGCCACGAATTTCGAGAAGCCCCTCGGCCGCCAGAGGCTGGTGGTCAGCTCGTTCGACGGATTCACCACCAGGACCCACCGCCTTCCCGCGCAGCATCTCATCTATCTCGGTGGCCCTGTCAGTGGTCCTGGATATGACTATCACCAGCTCGTTACCGACGCCGGTGGCAGTCATCGGTTGGAGCTCCAGACGCCCGCTCCATTTGTCTCCTTTTCGCTTGGCCGATACGGGCGTACTCCAGCGTCTGTGACGCTAGCCCCCTTCGTGAACGTCATCTGGAAGAATGAGGGGATTGACCCGCGCCTTGCACGTTCGGCTGATATTCCGGATAGAAGATGGGACGTTCAATGGTATCCATCGGTTGGAGTGGGGATGCTCTCGATCTTCGATCTCATCCGGATTGACGTGGCGCGCGGAACTCACGATGGAAGGTGGACATTCTCCGCGGACGTCTCTCGGGACCTGTGGAGAATCCTGTAGGGATTCGACGCACCGAATCGCTTTGCCGGGGAATGATCGGCTGATGCGCAGGCGGCGGCCGACGCTGACTATGTGGAAATGCCGCCGACACCCAGTGATGTTCCTGACTCGACGCGCCGAGACGAGTGGGTTCTCCCCGTTCTCGAACAGCTTGTCTCGGCCGACGCAGCGGCAGCCGCTGCAGCGGAGGCAGGGACGGCCGCGAACGGGAGTATCTGGGATGCAGCACTGCGTCTTCGGCTCGTCAATAGCGACGAGCTGCTGGCCGCGATATCTGCCCGATTACGCACGCCGATAGCTCCTTCGCTCCATACGACAGACGAAGCACGCGAGCTGCTCCCGGAGAAAGTTGCCCGGCGCTATCACGTTGTGCCCCTGCGTGCGACGGCCACTACGATTGACATCGCAACGGCGAACCCATGGGATCTCGATTGCGAGCGCTCGCTTGCGTTTGTCTGTGGCCGGTCGGTTCGCCAGTGGCTGGCATCGCCGGCTGCGATCGGTATCGCCATCGGACAGACTTACCGCCAGTGGCCTCTTCGATTGCGATCACGCCTGCACACCCTGGAGGCGATTTCCGGCGAGCCAGTCGTACGGCTGGTAGACCGTGTTGTCGCAGCCGGCATCGAACAGCGCGCCAGCGACATCCACCTCGAGCCGGAAGAGGACGGCATGGCGGTGCGTTATCGTGTCGATGGCATTCTGCGGCACGTAATGCTGTTGCCAAAAGCCGTCGGAGTTCCTCTTGTCTCACGCATCAAGATCATGGCCAGGATGGATATCGCAGACCGTCTGCGACCGCAGGGTGGCCGCGCTTCGGTGGGGAGCGGCAGATCGCGCGTCGACCTTCGTGTTTCTACGCTTCCCGCGTCGCACGGGGAGAAAGTAGTGATACGGATCCTCGATCCAGCAGCGGCTATCAGGACTCTGGATTCTCTCGGACTCGATCAAGTGGACGCGCCGCGGATGGAAAAGCTTCTCGAGTCACGCGAAGGGCTTGTTCTCGTAACCGGCCCCACGGGCTCAGGCAAGACGACGACGCTTTACGCGGCTCTCAAATGGATCCAGCAGAAAGGGCTCAACATCATCACCGTGGAAGATCCGGTTGAGTATCGAATTCCCGGAATCGTACAGGTGCAGATCAATGAAAAAGCGGGACTCAGCTTTGCATCGGCGCTCCGCTCGATACTCAGGCAGGATCCGGACGTCGTCCTCATTGGTGAGATCCGCGATCGTGAGACCGCGGCTATCGCGATACAGGCCTCGCTCACCGGGCATCTGGTTTTTGCTACGCTCCACACCAACGACGCATGCAGCTCCATAACGCGGCTCACCGATCTCGGAGTCGACAGGGCGAAGCTCGCGGCTGCGCTGCAAGGGATCGTTGCGCAACGGCTCATCCGGCGCCTCTGTCCCGGCTGCCGAATCGTCGCGAACGACGGCGCTCCAGCTCAGCTTCGCGCTTCGGTGAGCGAGGGCCTCATGGTCTACACCCCCATAGGATGTGACGATTGCTCGATGACCGGGTACCGCGGCCGTCTCGCTGTTACCGAGGTCGTTCTTTCAGATGGAGAGCTCGAGCGTGCCATCGCAACTGGAGCGGGCGGAGACAGCCTGGCGTTGATCGCGCGCCGCGCTGGTTCGAGGTCGCTGTGGGATTCAGGGCTCGCTCACCTCGCAGCAGGCGAAACAGGCGGAGACGAGCTGTTGAGAGTCCTCGAGCAGCAGCTGCCGGCTTCCAGCGAGAGCAACCTCGACCATCACGAAGTGTGGGATTCGTTCGACACTGCCGCCGGGACGCAGCCGGGGTTTGATTCTACGCATGAGCGACCGGACCCAGAGCGTGACGCGCCGTCCATGACTGAGATTGTTGCCGGAGTGGTGGATGTTTACCTCATCCGGCCACTACCGGAGGGCTGGCTGATTCTCACGGTCCAGCGTGCGGCCGACACCCGGTGCCCCGGCGCGTGGGAAACCATCCACGGCAGACTGGACGAGGGTGAGCGGCCGGAGGACGGAGCAATCAGGGAAGTCCGCGAGGAGACGGGTCTCGATGTCGCACGTCTGTACAATGTGACAGTTCAGCCATTTTACCTCCACAGGTTCGGAGCCGTGCAGCTGGCGGTTGTTTTCGCGGCCTTTGTCGGCGAGCCCGCCGAAGTCACGCTCGGCGCTGAGCATCAGGCGTTCGAGTGGCTGTCCCCGCACGACGTGGCCGCAAGGTTCATCTGGCCCCGTGAAAAGGAGGCGCTGTCGCAGATTCTTCATCTGCTTGCAGGAGGAGATGCAGGGCCTGTCGAGGACGTGCTGCGCGTTCGCTGACCTTCAGCCAGGCTGAAGCCGGTATCCTGTTTTGCGAACTGTGAGGATGTGCCGCGGAGCAGCCGGGTCTTTCTCGAGCTTGCGGCGAAGCTCTCCCACATGCGTGTCGACGGTGCGACTTACGACTCCGGAGTCATAGCCCCACACTTCACGAAGCAGCTCGAGTCGTCCAACAACGTTTCCCTTGCGCCTCGCGAGGGCCATGAGCAGGTCGAACTCCTTCGGCCGAAGCGTCACGGGGACGCCGTTGACGACGACGTCATGCGTGCCCGGAGTTATCTCCACGTCACCGAATCGAAAGCTGGACGCTCCTTCTATTTGTCTCGCTCTGCTGGACCGCCGCATGAGCGCGTGAACGCGGCCGATGAGCTCGAGTAGACCGAACGGCTTTGTCACGTAGTCGTCCGCCCCCTCCCGAAACCCCCGAACCTTATCGTGTTCGGCTGTCCGGGCTGTGAGAATCAGAACTGGCACCGTATCACCTTCGTCGCGCAGCTGGCTCAACACTCGATAACCATCCATGCCCGGCAGCATCAGGTCGAGAATTACGAGATCGGGGCGCGAATCTTTCGCGCGCTTGAGTCCGGTTGGACCATCGGAAGCGATCTCGGTCTCGAATCCTTCGATTTCAAGATTATTCGCGAGCCCACGCGCGAGGTCGTCGTGATCTTCGACGATGAGGATCTTCGTCATGCGATGGCCGCTTCGTGTATTTCCGCGTCCTGATGGCGTGCCAGTGTTGTTTCAGGAAGCTCGATCACGAAGCGCGATCCGCGTCCGCCTGGCGCCACCTCGACCCACGCCGTTCCATCGTGTCGTTCCGCGAGCTCGCGGACGACGGCAAGTCCAAGTCCGCATCCTGTCCCGACCGGCCGTTCACCGTTCACGCCCCGGGAAAAAGCGATCCAGACTTCTTCGCGAGCTGGGCCAGGCACGCCCGGGCCCTGGTCGTCTACAGTCAACTGGACAGTTGGGCGGTGTGCTGACTTCGGCCCCGCCAGAAGGCTCGCGGCGCGGGGAGCTGTATGACCCGCGGTAAGAGTAACCGTGACCTTCTGTCCAACAGGCCCGTATTTCACCGCGTTGTCGAGAAGGTTGAGAACCATCTGCCCAAATGCTGCCGGATCCACGAATGCGTGAGCGTGTGGATCGAGATCGTCCGTAATGGTCACGCTGCGCGCGTTGGCGAGCGGCGCAAACCCCGCAATTACCTCCCTTACAATTGGAGCGAGTGTCACCTGTTGCGGCGACAGGCTGGCCACCGGCCGTTCAGCGCGCGAGAACGTAAGTGTGTTGTCAACAAGGTGCATCAGACGGCGGGCCTCACGCACAATGACCGATGCCGCGGTCGATCGCTCCGAGTCAGATCGCGTTCGATTCAGCATAAGCGTTTCACCAAAAAGGAGAATCTGCGAGAGAGGAGTACGAAGCTCGTGCGAGACGCTCGCGCTGAACTCGAGCCTCAGGCGCGACAGCTCGTGCTCGCGCTGGAGATTTCGCACTACCAGAACAGTCAGCAGTCCGGTCAGAAGCAGGAGGCCGACCCAGACGGGCACACGGGATACGGGAACTATTCCACCCTGTAGTCGCAGCGTTGCATCCGACCGTAGCCCGATTCTTACGCGCATTCCGCCGCCGAAGATGCCGAGCGATGCGGTGTCGGAGCGAAGGTCTGCGCTCCAGCTTTTCGATCGATAGATCTCGGTTCCGCCGGGAGTAGTGACGGTGGCAGCGAGCAGCGAATCGCTGGGCACGCCTCTCGTAATCGCATAGGGCAGGATTTTCGAATTGCGCCACAGTTGCGAGAATGTCGCGTCCGCAAACCGCTTTGGGTCTGCGACAAACCCCAATGCGCCGATGACTCGCCGCTCCGCATCGCGCTGGGGTGCAAGCCCGATCACTCGCTTCGCCGATGCACCATCATCGAAGAACACAGCAAACGACGGGATCGAGCGCCCGGTGATTCGAGCGAGAGATTCTTTCAGCCACGCGGTGTCATCATTGACGGCGCTCGAGCTGCTGGCCGGTGTATACGAGCCCACCTTTGCCGCCGCCCATCCGGGCTCAGGACCTGTGTTTGTGGTCTGGGGCAGAGCCACTCGCTCGAGCGTCCCGTCACGTGCGTCGTATCGAAAGTAGTAATCAGCGGGAATGTCGATCGCACAGTCACACTCCCGGAGGTACGTCGCTCCGTTCAGCAGGGCCCTGAGTGAAGGGATTGGCTCGTTAGCACCATCGCGGTCGCCGATCAAGCCGCGGAACAGAGTGGAGAGACTTGCAGCGAGCGAGTTCTCGCCCGCGCGTGCGGTGCTCCAGGATGCGTAAGCAGCGTAATCCTGAAGGCCGCGCTCCGCGATTTCTCGCCGCGACCTTCCGGTACTCCACGCCTCGTAGACGAGGAGCCCGGCGATCGCAAAGACGACGAGCAGGAGCCCCACGAGTGCCGGCATCCCGGTGCTGCCTGGTGGCCGCTTCATGACGAAATATTACCGCCCCGCACGGCAAATCACGACGCCGTGGGAAATCCCGCCACGGGCATTGCAGCCCCGCCCTCATCCGCGCGGGCAGCCCTGGTTCGCCGCGCGTTGCGTTGCCCGTATGTGAAGTAAACGATCATGCCGAGCACCAGCCAGACTATCAGGCGCTCCCACGTAGTTCCGGGAAGTGCGACCATCTGGAGGAGGCAGAACAAGGCGCCAAGGATCGGCACCCATGGCAGCCCCGGCGTTCGGAAAGGCCGGGGAATCTCCGGCGCCGTCCTCCGCAGTATTAGGATCCCAAGACAGACGAGCACGAATGCGAGCAGAGTGCCCATGCTGACGAGCACGCTCAGCACGCGGATCGGAAGCACCCCTGCCGCAATCGATACCAGTCCGCCCGTGATGATCGTGCTTACGTGCGGCGTTCTAAACGAAGGATGCACGCGCTGAAACAATCCCGGAAGGAGCCCGTCCCGGCTCATGGAAAAGAAGATGCGGGTCTGGCCGAGGAGTGTCACGAGCATCGTGCTGAACAACCCGAACAGAGCGCTGACCTTGAGAATCGGACTGAACCACTTGAGCCCCGTTGCATCGATTCCGACCGCGAGAGGGTCCGCAACGTTCAGCCGCGTATACGGCACGATTCCCAGGAGCACGATTGCAACGGCGATGTAAATCACCGTACAGATCGCGAGTGAAGCGAGAATCCCGACGGGCATGTCGCGCTGCGGGTTCCTTGCTTCCTGCGCAGCAGTCGATACCGCATCGAAGCCGACATACGCGAAAAACATCACACCGGCTCCGCGCAGAATGCCGCTCCATCCGAAGTGACCGAACGTTCCCGTATTCACCGGGATGAACGGCGTGAGATTGTCCCGGTTGATGTACGCGGCGCCTGCCAACACGAAGATCACCAGAACCATCGCCTTGATGATTACCAGCACCGTGTTCGTGTTCGCCGA
>DATAIM010000131.1:0-10021 GCA_036262655.1 Gemmatimonadaceae bacterium
AGAGAAGTGTGGCTCTGCGAGGGATGCATCGATCGCCAGCGCCGTCTTCGCCGCGGCCATGGCTTCCACCGCCGCCTCCGGCGCAGCCGATGCACCGCGGATTGCGCGGAACATCAGGCTGTCGGCGACCGCTGACCACGCCAGCGTGGATCGAGGGTCCATCTCCAGCGCACGTCGCGCATGCCGCAATGCAACCTCAATCGCCTGCGGAGAACCGGAGAAGAATGAATGTCGGCTCTTCAGATATTCGAGATGCGCCTCCGGAATGACCGCTGGCCGATCCTCGACGTGAGCCGGCTGCTCCGGCGCGAGCTGCGCGCTTACTTCGCGCGTGACTGAGGCTGCCAGCTCGCTCTGGAGATCGAGCACGTCCTCGAGCTCGCGGTCGTAGCGGTCTGCCCAGAGTGTGTCGTCCGTTCGGGCTGAGACGAGCTGCACGTACATTCGCAAACGCTTCCCAGCCAGGTGGGCGGAGCCCTCGAGCACTGCATCGACGTTCAGCTCCCGCGCGATTTCGGGAATCGGCTTCGACACTCCCTTGTAAGTCATCACTGACGTGCGGGAGATGACGCGCAGGGACTTATTGCGCGCCAGATCGGATATCAGCGATTCAGTGAGGCCATCGGCCAGATATTCCTGAGACGGATCGTTGGAAACGTTACGCAACGGCAGGACGGCGATGGCGCGAATGACGTCGCGCGCGGGCATCGGAAGAGATGAATTCGAGGCGCCGTCCCGGATTCCGCGAAGAATCTGGCTGATCACCGCTGCCGAAGCGGGACGATGCGCCGGATCCTTCTTCAGGCAGTCCGAGATGAGCCGGTCCAGTGCATCCGGCGCATCTTCGCGAAGTGTCCGGGCGGACGGTGCCGCGGTATTCGCAATTGCGAACATGAGCGACTCTGGCCGGTCCTTGACGAACGGCTTTACGCCGGTGGTCATCTCGTACAGCAACACGCCGAGCGCGTACACGTCCGTCCGAGCGTCTCCGGCCTCACCAAACAGCTGCTCGGGCGCCATGTACGGAAGGGACCCGACAATCGTTCCAGGTTGGGTCATCCTCCCTGTCGTCTTGCCCGCGGTAAGAAGCAGCGCCAGGCCGAAGTCGAGGATCTTCGCATGATCGTCAACGGTGAGCGCGATGTTGCCCGGCTTGAGATCGCGGTGCAAAAACCCATGCCGGTGCGCGTTGTCGAGCGCATCCGCGATCTCGGCCCCAAGCGTCATGACCGTACCGAGCGGAAGCCGCCCATTTGCAAGCCGCGCTTCGAGCGTTCCGCCCGCGACGTATTCCATCACCAGAAAGTCGCGGCCGTTTTTCATATCGAAATCGAAGATCGTCGCGACACCCGGGTGCGAGAGTCGTGAAAGGACGAGAGCCTCTCGCCGGAATCGCTCGCGTCTCGTCGCGTCCCCGAGCACACCGCGCAGCAACACCTTGATCGCCACGTCGCGGTCGAGATTGTCGTCATGGGCCCGCCACACTTCGCCCATTCCGCCTTCACCGATGCGCTCGATGAGCCGATACCTTCCGAGGATGGTGCCTGGTCCGATCGATGAGGTATCGACGGACGTCGCCGGTAGGGCGCTCACTCCGCGGTCCCTTGCCATGATGCCATAACTTAGCTGCGTTACTAATGGCTGGCGTTCGATCGGTCGACCGCAGAGTGGGCAGAGATGCAAAGCCGCCAGGAAAGCCCGGGTTAACCGCCGAGGGCGGTTAATAAAGGGGAAATTAGCGAGGTAGGTTGCAACCCGATCCTGCAACGCACATATCTTGACCGCCCGGCCAGAAACTGTGCAGACTGGAAGGCGCGAAGATGTCATTTCGCACCGTTATCGAACGCGATGCCCGTTGCCATACCGATCGTTCAATGGCCCGGGTCCGCCGTCAGGAGAGTCACGAATGGCAAACGATCTCACCGGCGACTACGACGTCGTAGCGCAGTTTTCGCTCGATGCCGTGAATAGGATCCTCGCCGCAATGCATCGCGGAAAGCGTCTTCCACATGCACTCTCGATGGCCGTCGACGATTACCCCGATCCGCGGATCGGAGTCGCGGCTATCTCGATCGTGGACGTGCACGGCGAAGCGATGCTCGATCCAGCAAAGGTCAGGATCGCGGCACACGCTAATGCCGCGGCCAGCGTGGGACGCCTCAGCGAGGAAGTGATCCGGAACGTTGACCCGGTGGTGAACTTCCGGCGGGATCCGCTCCCGCCGCGAGTGAGAGGCCTCGACGGCGCAGCATCCAGTGTTTCCCCGCCTCCACTCGAAACCCGGACCCACGAGGTTCCGCTTGGTCCGGGAGATGCGCGAGGATTTGCGGGCCATGCCACCGATCGCGCGGATATCATCGACGGGATCGGAACGGGCGAGTCCTACAGTTATCTCTCAGGTGTAGCGCAGCTGCAGCTCGGACCTCCGACAATGCAGATAGCCGGCAACCGCACGGACCGCGCGGAAGTACACACGCCGGTGATGGTGCGGTACCTGCCCGAGGAACAGACGATGCCGCTCGCCCGTTTCATGCGCGGCGACATCGTCACGACATTCGGTGTAAAGCAGGTGTCTTCCGCGGCGGGTGCGAACGTCGTAATCGATCTCGCTGGCGCAGTGCGTTTCAACACGAACTGGTCGTCCAGCAGCCTCGATCCGAACGAGCGGTCGGCGATCGACAAGGCCCTCGCCAAATCCTTGAAGGAAAGCTTTGAGCCTTCGAGCACGCCGTTCCCGTCGAACGTGCGCAGAATGCACTTCAAAGGGTTCCCGGGCGAGAACACGGTGGCAGTGATGATGAACGTCACGACCGACAACGCAGCCGGGCCGGGCAGCGTCGGCACCGTGTTCCTTCACCCCGACGATCATTTCGCCATCGCGGTCAACGGGGAGGCGATTACGGTGCCGTTCGCCGCAGCAGTGAACTCCTCCATTGCACCGCGGACACAGAAAACCGACACGAAGGTGGTGGTCGATTATCTGATCGGCACGAAGACGTTTCACATCTACACGTCGATTTATATCCTCGATGCCAAAGTCGAGCTGATCGATCTCGTTTTCGGCGCATTTGCGGGCATGCCGATCGTTCCGGGCACCGGAGCAATTCTCTTGACGATTCTGGTGCAGGTCCGTTTTGGATGGCAGGGCAAGCCTGACGTGATTCCCGATCCTGTCGACTTCGATTTCACGATCACGCAGGCTTTTACGCTCACTCTCAATGGTCGCAACGTCGGGATCCAGCGAATTGGAGACGTTGTCGTCAACATTCCGGGCGGAGTCCCCACTGTCGAAGCCGACGAAGCCCGGAAAAAGGCGACCACGATCTTCAACAACGCCTGGAACAGCCAGGTGAGCGGTATTCAGCAGAAGATCGACAATGCGCTGAACGCCAACGGGCTGCAGGATCTGCTGAAGTCGCTCATGAATCCGACACTCAGCACCGCCGCGTCGCCCGGAAACGCCCCAGAGCAGGTTAACCCGGAGCTGACCTACACGTCCTTCGAGATCAAGCCGGCGGGAATTGCGCTGCACGGGTCGATCACAGTCCCGCCGTGGCCGCGGCCTCATGTCGAGTTCGACAAGGATCCCTGGGCACCGGCGTCGAATCCGGAGTACAGGGCGCTCAGAAGCTGGATTCCGGGTGGAACTGTGAAGGAATACCGATGGGACTACGGCAAGCAGGGCGTCGTCAAGGACTCGCATCGCTTCATCACGGTGAATGCGCCCGCGCTGTCTCCTATGAGCAGCAAGGTCTGCATGACCTTTACTGGATCGCGCATCACTGCGTCTGGTCCGATTTTCTATGAAACCGTAAGCTCGCCGCGGAGCTGCAAGTGGACGTCACCGCCTGTCGTGAAGTTCCCGGGAATTGACTGGTCCGCCGCGGACCGGCCGCAGACTGTCGTCCCCAAGCCGAGGCCTGATCCGGAAATGGCCTTCGAGGCGGTCGCGCATGTCTCGCCGTGGGCCCAGGACGGAATCAACGGCGGCACTGTGAACCTTGTAGTGACTTTTCCCGACGAAGCTTCGCTTGGAACCCTCGAGACTCTGCCACAGGCACTCGCGCGGAGCGGCCGCACCGATACGGCGACCGCGATGCTCTGCGTGATTACGCCCGAACAATTCGAGCGAGTGCCACCGGTAGACGGTGTGATGTTCGCCGACGATGCCTCAGCCTGGGAAAGGCTGCTCGGCATCCGGCATCGGCCCGCGACAGTCCTGCTCGATCCTGCGGGTGAGACGGTTTGGCGGCACGAGGGGGAGCTTGAACCCGGCGCTCTCACCGAAGCACTTCGCAATCACCTCGGTGCGGGTGGTCAGTTCTATCCGCAATTCGTTGAGTCCCCGCTGCGAGAAGGACAACTCTCCCCGAATTTTCTCTTCGACGCAGAACCGGGCGAACGCCTCACACTGCGAAAACTGACAGGCAGGCCTCTCGTATTGCTTTTCTGGAGGAGCTCATCGGAGCCGAGTGTTGCGACGCTCAGAAATCTTCATCGCGCGTTTCGGAGATCGGACGCAGAGGCGCCGTTGATTCTCGCGATCGACGACGGGCAGGATGGGGAATTTGCGCGCGGGCTGGCCGCTGCCGACGAAGGGGGATTGATAGTTGTGGCCGACCCGGAGCGGCAGATTGCCCGTGCGTATGGTGTGAGCGTGTGGCCGACGGTCGTTTTTCTCGATGCCTCTGGCCTGGTACGCGATGTTCGTATGGGTCTGATCAGCGAGGACGAGCTTGAGCAGCCTGAGCGTGAGAGAACGCGGGCCGATGATCGAGACGAAGCGCCGCGCCTGAATCAACCGGACTCTCGCCATTCGGAAAGGAGCGCCGACTGATGATCGACACATACATCATTCTCGCTCCGGTGCTGCTGCTGCCCATAGTTGCTCTCCTGAGCTTCGTCGGGTGCTCAAGCTTCACCGGAACCGCCATGCCTGTGATCATCAAGCTCGATCCCACATCCGTCGATCTCGGGCCAGGCGAGTCCAGGCAGTTTACAGCGCTTGCGGACGGTATCATCACGACTGCGGTAACGTGGTCCCCAAATGCACCGGGGGGTCTGTACAAGGCCGCTGATCCACGCGTCGCAGGTTCGACGAAGGACACGATCACAGCGACGAGCACATCGGATCCAACTGCGATCGGTTCGGCGACCGTGAATCTGAAGTCGGTGACCGTTGTCGTGACACCAGCCACCGTCAGCTTGCGGGCCGGGGAACAGCAGACATTTACTGCCAAGGTTCAGCCCACGCCCGATCAGGCGGTAACGTGGACGAACGCCGTGAACGGAGTCTTCACTGCCCCTTCCCCGTACATTGCAGGCTCTCCTCCCGTCACGGTTACTGCGACGTCGAACGCCGATCCATCAGCCAAGGGAACCGCAACGGTAAATCTGGTTGGGCCTCAGGCACAATTTGTAACGACGGACACCACCACCAAGGGCACCTGGAGCGGCGTATACGGCAGCAAAGGATGGGCGCTCGCGAAGGACGGCGGCAACATCGTCAAGCCTGCACCGTTCGTTTCCGTCTTGAAGCTGCCGACGACCCCGGTCTTCACGTTTGCTGATCCAACTGCCGACCCGCGCGGACTTCAGCGCCCGCCGATGTTCACGGATCGTTTCGCTGCCACATGGTTCGATTCGAATTCGCTTCAGCTCGAGATCGAGTTCAGCGATTTCGCATTACATCGCGTCGCAGTGTATTTCGTTGACTGGGAAACCACGCAGCGAGTGCAGAAGATCGAGCTTCGGGATGGCTCGCCGGCAGGCGCGGTTCTCGACAGCCGGTCTGTTTCGGGATTCAGCGGAGGGCAATACCTGATATGGGATCTGGCGGGTAAGGTCGTAATGACGGTGTCGAGAACCGGGAGTGTCAACGCCGTAATCAACGCCGTCTTTTTCGACTAGACTCCGGCATGAGAGCGACGCTCTCCCGCGTAGAAATTCCTTGCTTCCCCGTGTACCAGGGATGATACTTGAGCCCCCGGTCGTCTGGTCAAGCGTGCCGGCGCCGGCTCGCGTGACGCGATCCGCACCGCTCGCGATCACTAACAACAAACTGATGAACATTCGCCTGCTGGCCCTCCTCGCTGCGTTGGCTGCTGTCGCTCCCTCAGTTTCGGCTGCTCAATCCCCGCAGCCCACACCCGAGCGGGTCACTCTCGCACCCGGCGACATGCTGCGAATTGCCGTCTGGCGGGAGCCTGACATGAGCGGCGATTTCCTGGTTGACGAGCTTGGTATCGTTACGCTCCCGCTTCTCGGAAAGATCAACGTGCGCGAGATTCCACTCACCGGTTTGCGCGACACGCTCATCAAGGCTTATTCGGTGCAGCTTCGCAATCCGACAATCACCGTGACGCCATTGCGCCGGGTGTTCGTTCTTGGCGAGGTCACTAAGCCGGGACTCTACGCAGCTGATCCGACGATCAGTCTCGCCGGTGTGATCGCACTCGCAGGGGGCGCCGGGCCCGAGGGCGACCTCCGGCACATCCGTGTCGTGCGCGACGGAACAGTTATCAATAGCCGCGTTACCGCGGGCACCACACTCGGTCTCACTGACATCCGCTCCAACGATCAGATCTTCGTCGACCGTCGAAGCTGGTTCGACCGGAACAGCACGCTTCTTCTCAGTGGGCTCGTCTCCATCACTACCATCGCGCTGACGCTGCTGTTGCGATGAGCGATCTGCCATCACGATGGCAGATGCAGCGCCCAAGAGCTTCGATTACGCTGTTCCGATACGAGCTGGCGTACCAACCGCAGGCATCATGCAGGCGTATCTGACGCACCAACGCGACCTCGCATCGCGACCTCGCACCTGGCTCGTAACGGGAGTTGCGGGCTTCATCGGCTGCAACCTCCTCGGTCAACTGCTGAAGCTCGGCCAGCGTGTCGTTGGTCTCGATAATTTCGCCACCGGCAGACGCGAGAATCTCGAGCAGATACGGGAGGTCGTGAGTCCGGCGCAGTGGACTGGGTTTCGTTTCATCGACGGCGACATTCGCGACATCGATGTGTGTCAGGAAGCCGCACGGGACGTCGAATTCGTCCTCCATCAGGCCGCTCTTGGATCGGTTCCCCGCTCGATCGAAGACCCCGTTCGCACGAACCAGGCGAACATCGACGGATTCCTCAACATGCTCGTCGCATCCCGCGACCGTGGGGTGAAGCGGTTCGTGTTCGCCTCTTCAAGCTCAACATACGGCGATCATCCCGAGCTTCCGAAAGTCGAAGATCGGATCGGCAGGCCTCTCTCTCCCTACGCGGTCACGAAGTACGTCAACGAGCTCTATGCAGCTGTATTTGCGAAGACTTACGGAACAGAGACCGTTGGGCTCCGCTACTTCAACATCTTTGGCCCTCATCAGGATCCGGATGGCCCGTATGCGGCCGTCATACCAAAATGGACCGCGGCAATGCTTCATGGCGAAACCGTCTGTATCAATGGCGACGGTGAGACGAGCCGTGATTTCTGCTACGTCGCGAACGCTGTGCAGGCCAATATCCTCGCTGCTGTCACCGACAATCCGGAAATCTCCGGCGTTTACAACATCGCCGTCGGAGAGCGTACCAGCCTTGATGAGCTTTACCGCATGATACGGACGGAGCTCGAGGCACGCATGCCTGGCCTCGCAATCGGGGAACCGGTGTACAGGGATTTTCGGGGCGGCGATGTGCGCCATTCTCTTGCCTGTATCGACCGGGCGAGGAGGGATTTCGGATATGAGCCAACGCATCGTGTGGGCGAGGGGATGAAAGAAGCGATGGACTGGTATGTGAGCAACCTTCGCAGCGGTACCACGGCCAGCTCCAGCACGCGGGGATGATTCTCGGAATAGACGCATCGAACATCCGGCAGGGCGGAGGCGTCACACACCTTGTGGAGATTCTGAGGATCGCCGATCCAGTGAGCTCCGGTTTTTCGCGTGTGGTTCTATGGGCGAACCGGAAAGTTCTCGATGCAATCGAAGACCGCCAATGGCTGACGAAGATTTCTGATCCCGTATTCGAAAAGAACCTGATATACCGCGCGTACTGGCAGCGATTCCGGCTGTCGCGTGCGGCACGCCTCGAAAAGTGCGATGTGCTCTTCGCGCCCGGCGGATCATACGCCGCGGGGTTCCGCCCGGTGGTGACAATGAGCCGCAACATGCTGCCATTCGAGTGGTCCGAGCTGAAGCGATTCGGCTACTCCGCCATGACGCTCAAGCTGTTAGTTCTGCGACTGGTGCAGATCCGGACGTTCAATCGCGCGGATGGACTCATCTTCCTCACCCGGTACAGTCGCGAGATCGTCCTGCGCGCGATGCAAACGCCACCGCCGAACAGCGCAACGATCGCGCACGGTGTGAGTTCCCGTTTCCTTCGCGCTCCGGTGAGCCAGCGCCCGCTCGAGGAATATTCCGCGCAGACGCCCTTTCGCATTCTGTACGTCTCGATCGTTCACATGTACAAGCATCAGTGGAACGTGTCGAAAGCCGTCGCGGATCTCAGGAAAGCGGGCCTGCCCGTCACACTCACACTGACCGGCCCGGCATATGGCCCTGCGCTCGACCGCCTGGAGCGAACACTCGACGAGGTCGACCCGAAGCGCGAGTTCATCCGCTATTCGGGAGAAGTGTCCAACGATGCTTTACCGGAGCACTACGCGGAACATCACCTGGCTGTGATGGCATCCAGCTGCGAGACAATGCCGAATCTGCTTCTCGAGGGAATGGCATCCGGCCTGCCCGTCGCGTCGTCCAACCGCGGACCAATGCCCGAGATGCTCGGCGATAGCGGCGTCTATTTTGATCCAGAGAACGTCAGCGACATCGCCCGCGCCTTCAAGGAGCTGATCGAGTCGCCGGAGCTGAGAGCGCGAATGGCGGCTCGATCTTACGCGCGAGCCCAGGAATACTCCTGGCAGCGGTGTTCGGATCAGACATTCGAGATGCTGGCCACAGTAGCACGAGGTACTACCGCAGCCTGAGCCATTGCACTCGCATTTCTACGCGACGCGAATCTCTTCGTTCCGGCCTGGGATCCAGGGCGGAGGCCATATCTCTGTTTCCGTCGATTTCTCGATCGTAACCGTGCGGCTCCTGCTCCTGAACAGCTTGAACACGAAAGCAATGAGGAGCGTTCCTACCTGCGTGTAGAAAGTGCTGAACTGGCGGTAGTAGAAGACACCGAACAGCACTACCTGCGAAAGCATAAGAAAGCACAGCATAGCGGAGAACGAAAACACCCCGCTCCGCGCCTGACGGCGCAATGAAAGCCGGGTGAAGGCGGCCAGCGCGACGGTGAGAATCAGCGCGCCCATCCTGCTGAAGTCGATCACGAACGAGCCAATGAACGTCTGAAAGCGCCACGGCTCGACGCCGTAAGAGGTGTAATCGCCCCACCAGTCGTCGCGAGGCGGAGGCGCATCCGACCCGGCGGCCTTCCCCGTCAGCTTGAGTACCTCATTGAAGTACACCACCCCGCCTGTTGGAGCGGCGTTCAGGACATACTGCTCGCTGAAATTGAAGATCTGTGAGCCCGCGTACACGAAGAGCCATTCGAGGACCGAGCCCTGTTCTGCGAGGCTCGAATCATCCTTGTCGGAAAACCTCGAGATGGTGATCAGGCTGAACCCGATGATTGCCGGGATCACGATCAGCCGCGCGATCCTCTTTACCCATGACATCTCCCTCCTGGGCAGGTAATCCCTGAACATCAGGTAGAGGAAGACGAACGTGAACAGCCAGAACACTAGCCCGTCTCTGCCGACGTACGCGATCGTGTAGACGATATTGACGCTGCTTACCGCGAGCAGGAGCTTGGCGCGACGAACACTTCCGCCGCGCCCGATTGTCGCAAGATTGATGAAGGCAAGAAGGATCGACACTTGCGGACTCACGTCCGGGGAGGAGCGACGGAGTGCTGCGATTCGCGCGGCGACCCCGAGATGCCCGTTGATGACGCCTCCCAGGATCTGCATGCTCGAGGCGCGGAAGAGGACACGCCGCTCGACCCGCCCGCCGGCGGCCTC
>DATAIM010000132.1:0-3022 GCA_036262655.1 Gemmatimonadaceae bacterium
GAGAAAGACACCATGACACACCCGAATTCATTCGGAAGCCGGTCCACGCTCGAGGCCGGGGGGCGTAAATACACCATCTACCGCCTCGATTCGCTCGAGCCCGCGACCGCCGGCAAAGCGGCCACACTTCCTTTCAGCCTCAAGATTCTCCTCGAGAACCTCCTGCGTAACGAGGACGGAAAGTTCGTCAAGCGCGCCGATATCGAGAGTCTGGCCAGCTGGGACGTGAAAGGAAAACGCGAGAAGGAGATCGCGTTCCGCACGGCGCGCGTTCTACTCCAGGACTTCACCGGCGTCCCTGCGGTCGTCGACCTTGCCGCGATGCGTGATGCTCTCGCGCGCCTCGGCGGCGATCCGCGAAAGATCAATCCGCTCCAGCCCGTGGACCTCGTCATCGATCACTCGGTTCAGGTGGATGAGTACGGATCCGACGCGTCGTTTCTGATCAACGCAAACCTCGAGTTCGACCGAAATCAGGAGAGGTACGCCTTCCTTCGGTGGGGGCAGAAAGCGCTCCGGAATTTCCGCGTCGTGCCGCCGGACACGGGCATCGTGCATCAGATCAATCTCGAGTATCTCGCTCAGGTGGTGTTCGTCAACACCGTCGACGGTGAGAGCACTGCCTACCCGGATTCACTCGTCGGCACCGACTCCCACACGACGATGATCAACGGCTTGGGTGTTCTCGGATGGGGCGTGGGTGGAATCGAGGCGGAGGCGGCGATGCTGGGACAGCCGGTGTCGATGCTGATTCCGGAAGTCGTCGGATTCAAGCTGTACGGCAAGCTTCCTCCCGGTGCAACTGCTACCGACCTCGTGCTCACCGTTACCCAGCTTCTTCGCCAGAAGAAAGTTGTCGGGAAATTCGTGGAGTTCTTCGGCGCGGGGCTTTCATCGCTCTCTCTTGCCGACCGTGCCACAATCGCGAACATGGCGCCCGAATACGGGGCCACGATGGGCTTCTTTCCCGTCGACGCCGAGACGATCAATTACCTGCGGTTCACCGGGCGCGACGAGGCGCAGGTGGAGCTCGTGGAGGCATACGCCAAGACTCAGGGAATCTTCCGCACCGACGACACTCCCGATCCGAGCTTCTCGGATATGCTGTCGCTCGATCTTTCGAGCATCGAGCCGAGTCTTGCCGGTCCGAAGCGGCCGCAGGATCGCGTTCCGCTGAAGCTCGCGAAGCAGCTTTTTCGCGAAGCACTCGCGGGCGATCTCGAGAAGACGGGAACAGTCGCTGGAATTGCGGCGGCGAAGCAGGCGATGTCAGTCGCGGCCTCTCCGCAGCTTTCGCCTTCGGTTGTGGCGACGAGTCACGATGAGCAGGCGGGCAGGCACACAGCAGTCCAGGTCACGATGAAGGGAGAGAGTTTTGGCCTCCGGCATGGCGCTGTGGTTATCGCGGCGATCACGAGCTGCACCAACACCTCCAATCCAAGCGTGATGCTGGCCGCGGGGCTTCTTGCAAAAAACGCGGTCGCGAAGGGGCTCACGACGAAACCGTGGGTAAAGACGAGCCTTGCCCCCGGCTCGAAGGTGGTCACTGATTATTTCACGGCGGCGGGGGTCCTCGAGTCGCTGGAGAAGCTTGGTTTCAACGTCGTTGGTTACGGATGCACCACCTGCATCGGTAACTCGGGCCCGTTGCCCGAGCCCATCGCGACTGCGATCGAGGAGAACAAGCTCGTTGTCGCCGCGGTGTTGTCCGGCAATCGCAACTTCGAGGGCCGCATCAATCCGCTCACGCGGTTCAATTATCTCGCGTCGCCTCCGCTCGTCGTAGCGTACGCGCTCGCTGGCCGGATGGACATCGACGTGAACACCGAGCCAATCGGAGTCGGTACCGACGGCCCTGTATTTCTGCGCGATATCTGGCCCACGCCGAAGGAAGTCGAAGACGAAATTCTTCGCTCTGTGCGGGCCGAAATGTTCAAGACGCAGTATCAGAACGTCTTTTACGGCGACGAAAGCTGGCGCGGGTTGCCAGTTCCCGAAGGCGATCTCTACTCGTGGGACGAAAAGTCGACCTACGTGAAGAACCCGCCATTCTTTGAAGGGATGACGCTTACTCCGCCTGGAGTGCGCGCGATACAGCGGGCGAAGGCACTCGCCATGCTTGGCGATTCCATCACGACGGATCACATCTCTCCAGCGGGATCCATTCCAGCGGCCAGCCCCGCCGGCAAATGGCTGATCTCGCAGGGTGTGAAGACGACGGATTTCAATTCGTATGGCGCGCGGCGGGGGAATCACGAAGTGATGATGCGCGGCACTTTCGCGAACATCCGGCTTCGCAACGAGCTCGCGCCCGGAACCGAAGGTGGTTGGACTGCAACCACGCCGGGTGCAAGGCCCGCTACGATTTACGACGCGTCGATGGAATACCAGCGCCAGGGCGTCCCGCTGATCATCATCGCGGGCAAGGAATACGGCACGGGATCATCACGCGACTGGGCAGCGAAGGGCACATTGCTGCTCGGCGTGCGCGCCGTGATAGCGGAGTCGTTCGAGAGAATCCACCGCTCGAATCTTGTCGGAATGGGGGTCATCCCGCTCGAGTTCGTGAATGGAGAGACGCGCCAGTCGATCGGACTCACGGGGTTCGAGACGTTCGATATCACCGGACTGGCCGACGACATGCGCCCACGCGCCGCGCTGACGGTTCGTGCAACCGGTGGCGACGGGTCAGTAAAGGAATTTCAGGTGCAGTCGCGAATCGATACCCCGGAAGAGATATCCTACTACCGTCACGGGGGGATACTGCCTTACGTGCTTCGGCAGCTGGTTACGGGGACGACAGAACGGTCGCAGGGCGAGGGTTGAGGCTGATGACCTGAAAGTAATCGGTCGCGACGGAGGAGATTTTCCTCACTTACTAAAGATTTCCGCAACCCGGTTTTGATTCCCTGGATCGATATTCAGGTAGAAGGGGCTGCGCTTTTCCGACTGAACCGGAGCCGGGGGATCGACTGCTTGATCTGGTCCGTAACCTCTTTCTCCATCTTCGTCGCATCCAGGG
>DATAIM010000133.1:0-2086 GCA_036262655.1 Gemmatimonadaceae bacterium
CGATGCAGATGGCGGTTCACCGTCGCGACGTGCTGACCACTGAGGTTGAACTGCACTTGCAACCGGTTTGGACCGATGCGCGCGAGTGTCTGTGCGTCCAACTTCCTGATCGTGTCCGGCCTATCGAGTGCACGTGCTACCCACGCGGTCGGCGAAACGCGGGTATAGCGACGTGCGCTTCCGTCACCTCCGAGCCAGATCATGGTATCCTGATCGGCTTTGAGAAGCCGCTCGAGCCCCGCGAGCCACCACCCCGCGCCAAAGGGGCTCTTTGCTCGATTGACGACGATCACTTCGCCCGTTTTGACTGCGGGAAGGCGTGTACCCCCGAACTCGCCTGTGACTTCGAGCGAGAACGATACGAGACCAGAGTCCTGAGCCGCATTTCTCAAGCGCAGGGCGATCCGCCTTCCCGCGCCTGGCACCCAATCGCTTCCAGCCCACTGTGCGGAGTCGCGGGTTGCCCCGGCTACCTTCAGCACTGCTGTGACAGTGCTCGGTCGAGTTGGGCCAGAAGGAAATGTCACGACGGCCCCGACCACTGCGCCTGCGAGGGCGTGGGCGGAGTTGTAGAGGAGCGTGGGGGCGCGGGACTTGTTGAACGTCCTAACGACGGGAAGTGGGTGGACAATCCGCAGGTCTCCGCACTCGTATGCGCTCGCGGCCGCGATTGCACTCGTCAGGCACTCGTCGCGCGCGACTTGCGGTCCGATCTCGAGAGAATCGAGAAGAACAAAGGCCCTCGTCTGCTCCTGTGAATACACGGTCAGTCGCCCGGTATCAGCATACGTCCCATACGACGCACGGACCTCAGCGACTCCCGTCGTGCCGACAGCACCTCCGAGAAGACTCAGCGTCACCATCGCAGAATCGCCGGGGGGAACCTGAGACGTGGCGGACGGGATAGAGCATCCTGAGATCGAGCCTGAGCAAAGGGAGCTCAGACTGTAGGTCGCGGCAGCGTTACCGACGTTTCGAATTACGAACTGCTGGGAGTTCTGTGCGCCTGCCGCGGCCGGTACCGAAGTTTCCTTTGGTGACACCTCTACTGAGTACGTGGGCGGTATCGCGACGACGGTGATCGCGTTCGTGTACTGCGCTCTGGCGTTGTACGCCATCTTGATGCCCGCGTCCCCAGTCGTGCCTGTGGCGCCGGCAACGTACGTCAGCTCGACAACCGCGCTCTGATTGGGCGCGAGGTTGACGGATGTCGGCAGGACGCTGCAGCCTGTCACGGCCCCCGTGCACTGAGGGCTTACGGAATACTGGTAGGTTTCTCCTCCAATGTTTCTTAGCGTGAAACGCTGCTTGAATGGTGAACCGGCGCCGCGGCGAACGGAGGACCGGCCGTTTACCAGCACCTCCCCGATGCGATACGTATAGACATTTTCCGCGAACATACAGTTCGCCGCGTTGTCGCAGATCCTGGCGTAGACCGAGGTACTACCAGGATCGATCGTCAGGCTGCCCACAGCCTCGCGGACGTTGGACTCGACGCACTGGGGGTCGCCACCGATGTAACCTGCGGGATAGTCCGCGGTACGATCGATGTTATTGATGAACAGCTGGTAGCTTGCGTCGTTGATGGACAGCTGGTCGCACATCAACACTCTCAGGGAGATCGCCGTCAATCTCGTGAAGGAGCCAGAGGCCGGCATGATGATGACCCGCGGCGGCAGACTGTCGACGTCGCATACATCCATCCGTGGATCGCAACCCGGCGGCGGATCCTCCTGAGCACGCAGCGCTCCTGGCGCTCCGATGAGGAAGGCGAGACAGAGCAACGTACCGCGCGCGGTGCCAAGCAGCCGCGCGATACGCTTCGTCCAACGAATGAAGGGAATTTGGTGTGTCATGGAACCAGGATCCTCCGCGTCGCGCTGAGCGCCGCGTCGAGAATGCGTTGTCTGAGTGACCGGGCCGATGTGTTGGGTGCCGGGCCGGAAGCGACGAGAAGCACAGTGACCGTTGCCTGCGTGCCGGAGCAGGCGCCGCGCATGGAACAGATCCGTGCAGTTACACGGTGGGGGCCGATTGCGAGCGTCTCTGTGGCGCCGGATGTCGGTGCGAGCGGCCCCCAAGCCTC
>DATAIM010000134.1:0-8021 GCA_036262655.1 Gemmatimonadaceae bacterium
GGGGCTCGATACCCGGTGGCAGCCGGCGGAGTCCTTACCCGGCGCGGTCCCACGCACCTAGCGGCGCGCGGCGGGCCGGCAATGTAGCTTTTCCCCGGTACCCTCCCGCTCCTTCACGTGTCCCAGCCCATCTCCAGCTCCACCAACTCCGACGATTTCCGCGACCTCGGCTTCGGATCCGTGGTCGGCGGCGCAAACGAGCGCCGGCTCCTCAACCGCGACGGCACGTTCAACCCACGCCGCGAAGGCCAGAGCTTTTTCGTCGCGCTGCACCCGTACCACTTCTTCCTGACGATCTCATGGAGAAGGTTCTTCGCCGTAGTCATCTCGGGATACCTCGGTGCGAACGTCCTCTTCGCACTCGCTTATCTCGCGTGCGGCCCAAACGCAATCTCGGGAGCGGATGCGTCGGAATTCGGCGGACGCTTCGCCCGCGCCTTCTTCTTCAGCGTCGAGACGCTTGGCACGATCGGTTACGGGAACATTGCTCCAGTAGGTTTCGTGGCGAACGCGATCGTCACCGCCGAATCGCTGACCGGACTACTGATGCTCGCACTGGGAACGGGAATTCTGTTCGCCCGCTTCTCGCGTCCGACCGCGGCGATCGCATTCAGTGACCGCGCAATCGTCAGCCCCTACCGCAACATCTCGGCGTTCATGTTCCGGCTCACCAACGCACGCGCCAACCAGCTGATCGAGCTGGAGGGCAAAGTGCTCTACACGGAGATGCTCGACGGCGCGCGCCACTACTACCAGCTCCCGCTCGAGCGAAGCAAAGTCGTCTTCTTTCCGCTGAGCTGGACGATCGTTCACCCGATCGACGAATCGAGCCCGCTCTGGCAGCTCACCGCCGGAGACCTGGCCGAGCGGGATGCGGAGTTCCTCGTGCTGATGTCGGGTATCGATGAGACGTTTTCACAGACTGTTCACGCCCGAACGTCCTACAAGCCACAGGAGATCGTGTTCGGCGAGCGCTTCGTCAACATCTACAATCCCGTTCGCCCCGACGGCACTGTCAGCATCGACATCCGGAGACTGGGCCTCACCGAGCCCGCGGAAGAAACGGAGTGGGCGGCGACGCAGACCTTCCATCACACCGGCCACTTCCGCGGCTACGCTCCACCGAAGCCGAAGCAGCCGAAGCGTTAGCGGCGAAGCCCGCCGGCACCCTCCTTATCGAAAGGGCAGCCGAATGGGAGCGTTGCGGATGACCCTCTCAGTAGATTTTCATCAGGACTTCGGCGGCTCGGCGGAATCCTGAGATTCGCCCGTGTCGGCGGGCTGCCCGAAAAGCGGCACCTCCCGGCTCGCGATCTTCCCCACGAAGAACTCGCCAAACTCCGCGTACTGCGCACTCACTTCGTCGAACCGCATGTCCGTGACGAGCTTCTTGAAGTCGAGCGGATCCTTGGCGAAAAGAGTGATACCCCACTCCCACGGCTCGAATCCAATCGCGCCGGTGATGATCTGCTGAACGCGGCCTGCATAGCGTCGGCCGGTCAAGCCGTGTGACTGCATCAGACGGCTGCGCTCGTCGAGCGGGAGAGCATACCAGTTCTGCCCCGCCGCACGCCGCTTCGACATTGGATAGAAGCATACGTACGGCATCCCGGCCGGCAGCGGTGGATAAAGGCGCCGCTTCACATGCTCGCTCGCACGCTCCGATTTGACACGCTTGGCCATCGCGGCCGAGTAGAGTTCGTCACCGACTTCCCCTCCGCGCTCGATCGCCAGCGCGGCCAGCTCCGCCGTCGCGTGATAGAGTCCCGCCTCGGTGACGCTGAGGAAATTGTAGACGAGCTCCACGGGCATCTCCGCGAACAGCGCTCCGATGACGTCGCGGACCATGGCGATCTCGTCCAGCGTCTCCCGGAAATGAATCAGCATGAAATCGGCGGTCGAGCCGATGAGATCCACTCGAATGGACCAGCCCTCCCCGCTCTGCAATCCAGCCAGATCGATGTTGAGGACGGCATCCTCGTCCTTCGCCGCCGGAGCACCAGGAATGCGGCGGAAAACCTGGTGCAACGAATACCATCCTTCGATCGTCTCGGGTGGAGGCGCCTTCGTCTCGAGCGGCTTCGCGTCGTCTTTCTTCATCGGCGGTAAAGTACGTAAAGCGACACACCCATCAGAAGCACCCCGAAGGCCTGACGCAGCTGACGCTGCGGAACGCGCTTGCTGAACACCGTGCCGGTGATGCTCCCGAGGGCTGCAACAGCGGTGAACCACGTAACGAGAGCCCAGTCGATCGGAATGGTGCCGGCATAACCCGCAAACCCGCTGAGCGCGTTCATCGTGATAACGAGAAGCGAGGTACCGACGGCGAGACGCATCGGCAGCTTCGCGACGAGCACAAGCGCGGGCACGATGAGAAATCCTCCTCCAACACCGATGATGCCCGTCAGCAGACCCACCGCAAGCCCCTCGAGCGCGAGAAAAAACAAGGTTCGCTTGTCAGCGGTGAAATGAAAGTGGGTGGTTTCCGGAGTCGATGATTTGATGGACGTCCCGCGAAACATCATCACCGATCCCGCAAGACCGACAACCGCGAACACGATGAGCTGAAGCGTCGCGGCAATGTGCCTCGCGAGAATCGCCCCGGCGTATGCTGCCACGACAGCAAACGGGCCGAAGGCGAGCGCCGCCTTGATCGCAACGGTCTTCTGTCTGGCGTGCGTCAAAAACCCGATGAACGCAACGAGGCCGACAACGCAGAGGCTCGTCGCGATCGCCTGCTTGACGGGCACGTGCAGCGCGTAGATCAGCACCGGCACCGTAAGAACCGACCCACCGCCGCCGAGCAGCCCGAGGACCAGCCCGACGAGGAGCGCGAGCCCCGCGCCGAGCAGAGTCATCAGTTAGGGACCTGTCGTGAACGTGAAGCTCGAGTTGACCGCGAGCTGGTTACCTGCCAGATCCTTCGCCCCGGTCGTGACCGTTGCGACGTACGTCGTGCTCGCCGCGAGATTCACCGCCGGTTTGAAAGTCGCCGTGCGTGTACTCACGTTATAAGAGACCGTGCCCGTCACCGGAGCTCCGCCCGCGCTCGGAACCAGAGTGACCGTATTCGTGGTAATCGTCGCCGGGTCCATGTTCTCGCTGAACGTGAAAGTCACTGTCGTATCCCTTGCAACACCTGTGGCGGCAGTCGGCGTTCTCGAGACGACAGTGGGCGCAATCGTGTCAGGTAGCGTCGTGAATACCGACGACGAGGTCGCTGCGAGCTGATTTCCAGCCCTGTCCCTGACCCCTGTCGTGACAGTCAACGTATACCGGGTATTGTTGAGCAGGTCAGTCGTGGGGTCGAGCACCGCGATTGTGCACGGGCTGTTGCTGCACGTGACCGTCGCCGCCACCGGTGCCCCGCCCCCCGGCGGGGTCAGGAGAATGTTGCTCGAGTTTATGGTCGCTGAATCCATCGGCTCGCTGAACGTCACCGTCGCGTTCGCGTTCAGCGCGACGTTTACCGCCGAATCCGTCGGAGTGCGGGAGAGAATGGTCGGCCGGGTCGTATCCGGTGCGGGCACCGTCGTGAATGTGGAGACGACCTGCGCGGTGAGAGGGTTGCTCGCGAGGTCCTTCACACCGGTCGTAACCGTCACCGTGTAGCTGGTGCTGTTTGAAAGGGGCCCAGAGGGTGTGAACGTCGCGACGGTCCCCGCCGGATTGAACGTGAATGTCCCCGCAACGGCAGCGTTCGTGTTGCTGTTCCTCACAGTGAGGGTCGTGGTGTTGACGGTCGACTGATCCACCGGCTCGCTGAAGGTGATCACGATGGCCGTATTGGTTGGAACATTCGTCTGCCCGGCGAGGGGAGTGATCCCTGTCACGCTGGGCAGTGTCGTGTCCCCCGTCGTGAACGCGAACACAAACGGTGTCGCAAGCGAATTCCCGGCTACATCCTTCACGCTCGTCGCAACAGTCACGGTATACCCCGTGGTTTGTGCAAGCGTCGCGGACGGAGTGAACGTCGCAACCCGTGTGGTGCGATTGTAGGTGGCGGTTCCCGGCATCGCTGCACCCGATGACGTCACCTTCATCGTGATCCCGGCGACGACACTCGCCGAGTCCATCGCTTCGTTGAACGTGATCGTCACGGCAGTCCCAGGCGAAACATTGCTGGCGCCTGCGGCCGGGGTGGTCGAAGAAACGGTCGGAGGCGTATCGTCGCGAGTGGTGAAATTCCACGTGAAGGGAGCTGCCAGAGCATTTCCAGCCAGATCCTTCACACCAGTTGTCACTGTCGCCGTGAAGAGAACAGGATTCGGCAACGCTGCCGACGGCCGGAATTCGGCGATGCGCGTGGTCTGACTGTAGCTCACTGTTCCTGCTATCGGAGTTCCAGCCGCTGTGCGCACCGTGAACGTCGTCGTATTGATGGTCGCCGGGTCCATCGACTCGCTGAATGTCACCGTTACCGTCGCAGCAGGCGATACGCCGACAAAGTTGGCGGGTGGCTGATTGGATACGATTGTCGGAGGCGTGATGTCCACCGTCGTGACAGTCGACGCTGCATTCTCGACCGAACGGTCGGAAACGATTCCCGCCTTGCAGTTTGCCGCCACCGAGTACACGTACGTCGTCTGGGGGCTGAGACCCGTGTCGGTGAACGTCGTTGTCTCCGACTCTCCGATCTTCGTTCCGTTCCTGAAGATGCTGTAGCTGATCACGCCATCGTTCAGCGGGCTCGGAGTCCACGTAACTCTCGCTGACGTCGGCCCCGTGAGAGTCGCTGTTACGCCTGTCGGCGTGCTCGGCGAAGTTGGCCCGGTGAGATCACCGCAAGCGGCCGACAAAGCGGCGACGAAAGTGAGTGTCACTACCGCGAATACGTTCCTGTGAATCTGCCTGCGTCTCATGAACATCTCTCTGATCGGCCGCATCAGTTGTCTCTCCTGATGATGATGCGACGGTTCAACTGTCTGCCAATAGCCGTATTGTTCGGAGCGATCGGGCTGTCCTCGCCCGCACTCGAAATGCGAATCCTGCTTGTCGCGACACCCTGCGTCACGAGATAATCTCGAACGGCTCGAGCCCGATCGAGGCCGAGCATGATGTTCCCCGCATTCGACCCGACGTTATCGGTGTGAGCCTCGATGCTGATCTTTATTTTCTGGCCCGCGTCGGATGTGAGATCGACAAGGAGACCGTCAAGCATCGACTCGGCCTCGTCGCGCCACGCAGGCTTGGTGAAGTCGACCTGCGTCCCGTCGATCTGAAGAAGCACTGCACCTACACCCGTCGGCAGCGCTGAGGGTGCAGGTGGCCTGTTGACTGTCGGCGGAGCCGGTGCAGCGGACGGGGCCGTGACTGGCGCCGGAGTTCGCGCAGGTCCCGTTGTCGCCGGCCGGTTTGCAGGGGGCTGCGCAGCAACCTTGTCCGGCGGGGGGATCGTCGGGGGCTCTTTCTTCACCTCCGGAAGACGCATCCTTCGCTGTTTCGCGAAGCGATCAGGTGTGCCGACGATGAATGACATTCCCGCCATCCCCGTGAACGCCGGGCCACCCGATCCGATCTGACTGCTAACCTCGGCGCGGAAAGCGCGAGTGCTGCCCATCATTTTCCTGACGCCGAGCCCCAGGTTCCCGACGCCGAAGCTGCGGCTCTGGTCGCAGTCGCACCGCGGGTGCGTGAAGCGGACAAACTCGTAACCCGCACCAACTATCCCATATGGCTGAAATCCCGATGTCGACGGGCGCTGGAGAAGGACCGAGATCGTCGGAGTGAACGTGAACAGCGGCGGCTTGTAATAGGAATTCAGCTGCCGCCCGTAACTCATCGCGAGCCCGCCCTGCACCGCAACCGCGCTGCGCACGTGGGTGGCAAAAAAGGCTGCGGCACCAAACGCTGTCTTTGCATCGGGCACGCTGTATTCGGTCGACAGTACCCTGCCCGCGGCGAAAATTCCGAATTCGCGCGTTCCAGCAAGAGTGCCGTCAGCCGACCGGATCCCGGATTGAGCCCGGGCCGGGTGGCATATCGCCGAGATGAGAACGATCAACGTCGGGGTTAGCAGGCGACGCATGTGGTTTTCCTGAATGACTGGCAGATGGCGTTCAATAGAAGAAATGCCCAACCATTCAGGTTGGGCACGCTGGGCTGGCCCATGGGAAACTCAGCCGCTTGAGCGGAACGGCGCCCTGTCAAAGCAAATGCCGGGGACGGACGCGCGCAAGCGGAAATTACCTCCCCCGCCTTCCCTCGGGCTCCTCGATCGGAGTCACCGATTCATGCTTATCCAGGCCATCGCGGCGATTGCAAGCACCGCGAACGCCCCGAGCGCGATGATCATCTTCTGACCGGAGCCTGCCGGCGGAGATTTCGGAGGCACCAGCATCTCCTTCGTCATCACAGCGAGACACTCCCGCGCCGACTCCGGCCGGCTCGACGGATCCTTGGCAAGACATCTCATCACGAGCCGCGTCACCGCGGCAGGCGCCGCAGCACGTCCTGACGTGAGCTGGACCGGCTCCTCCTCGCTGTGGGCAGCCATGATCTCCCGGGGCGTGTTCCGGCCGGCGAACGGATGACGCCCACTCAGCAGCTCGTATCCAATCGCTCCCCAGGCATAGACATCCGACCGCGTATCCGACCGTGCGCCGCTCGCCTGCTCAGGAGCCGAGTAGCGAAGCGGCTCGGCAGCGCGGGAACCGATCATGGTCCCGCTCGTCCCCTGCCGGCGCAGCGCGGCAAACACCTCCGCCACGCCAAGGTCGCCGAGCAGCGCGGAGCCGCCGCTTATCAGTATGCTGTCGGGACTGAGACCCCCGTGCACTATTCCATGCAGGTGAGCGTGAGTGAGCGCTGCGGAGATGTCACGCAGAACGATGAGCGAGTCCCGAATCGCCATTCTCCCGCCGCGAGAGAGGCGGGCGCGCAGCGTGCGTCCTTCGATTGCCGCTGATATCCAGTAAAACGTGCTGCCATACCGTCCCGCGCCGAGCACGGGGACAATGTTGGGGTGCTGTACGCGCCGCGCCGCGAGGTCCGCCTCGGCGGGAAGAGGCGAGCCCGCAAACACCGCAACCGGAACCGCCTTGATCTCTACAGTGGATCCGTCGCTGACCGAGCGTGCTGAGAAGGTGCTGAACCCGGCGGTCTGCGGTGTCTCTCTGACGATTGTATATGCGCCGGCGAGTGCCGTCTCCAGATCTTCGCGGGCGGTCGATTCCATCATCTGCGGAAAGGTATCCGGCGCCGGTTCGCGGTGCATCCTGCCGCGGATTTCGGGGGGCATTCCGTCCAATCCTCGAAGCCGACTAAACGCATTTGCGATTCGTGGATCAGTAATCCCGACTAAACTTGACGGGATTGAGCACACCCGATAACCTTCCTGCGCCTTGCACCCCAACACCTTGCAGGCAAATCGCTTAGGTCTCTCCCCAATCCTTTCTGCTCAATGCGTATATTTTTTTCCATAGCTCTGACCGCCGCGTTCGCTCTAGCTTTTCCGGCTTCGGGACGTGCCCAGCAAAGCACCGCCCGCCACGATTCGGTCACCCGTAAAATCACCGAGCTCCAGCGCCAGCTCGATTCACTCAGGAGCGCGACGGAGCAGAATACAAAGCGGCTGATCGAGATGGATGAGGCGGGCTCTGCGTCCGTTGCGAGGACAGCCCGCGGCGATAGCGCACGGCGCTCCATTCCGAGCACCGCCGGTATATATGGGAAGCCATTCGTTCGCCGTTTCGGCTCGGGCACCGCGATCGGTGGCTACGTCGATCTCGAGTTCTCCACCAACTTCACGACGAAAGCGCGAAGCTTCGACCAGCATCGTCTCGTCCCTTTCATCTATTCAGAGATCACTGACCGTCTGCACTTTGGAACGGAGATCGAGTTCGAGCACGGTGTGAAGATCGAGAACGCTGACGGCGAGGCCGAAGGTGCGGGCGAGATCAACGTCGAGTTCGCGACGATGGATTACCGTTTCTTCGAGGGACTCAACCTGCGCGGGGGAGTGATCCTCTCACCGCTCGGGAGATTCAACCTCGTACATGATTCACCGCTCAATGAGCTCA
>DATAIM010000135.1:0-2956 GCA_036262655.1 Gemmatimonadaceae bacterium
TGAAAAGCCGAGGCTGCCCTGCAGCAGCACCCGGGACACCGGATATGCAGATCCGGCAATCGCTCCCGCGCCAAGGGGTAGCACTGCGGCCGAGCGAGCAACGGAGGCGATGCGGGCACGATCGCGCTCGAGAGGCCAGAAGTGTGACAGCATCCAGTGGGCGCCTGAAACGGGCTGTGCCCGCTGAAGGTGCGTGTATGAAGGCATCAGGTCATGCTCCAGTGCGCAGGCCTGATCGATCATTACCTGCTGTAACCCACGAACTGACGCGTCGAGCTCAGTGCACATCTCCATAGTCCACAGGCGAGTAGCCGTGGATACCTGATCGTTTCTGCTACGTCCGGTGTGTAGCTTCGAGGCGACCTCGCCGACTTCGTTGTGAAGCAGCCGGTCGATCATCGTGTGAACGTCTTCGTCGGACTCCTGCGGTTGCTCCCCCGAAGCGAGCCGGGCGGCAACGCGATCGAGGCCGCCTTCGATTTCACGGCTCTCATCGAGAGAGAGAATGCCCCCATTCCAGAGCGCCATTGCCCACGCCTTCGAGAGGCGCACATCGTGAGGCCACAGACGGAAATCCGTTCCGATGGAACGATTCAGAGCTTCGAGCGCCGCGGCAGTCGGAACGGAAAACCGTCCTCCCCAGAGCTTATGAGACTTCTGCTCGGCCGCCACTGATGCTAGTCCTGCCAGGAGGCCGCGAGCACGGGCGGTTCGTCAGGAGCAGAAACAGGTGCGACGGCTTTTGTTGCAAGCTCACGATCGCGCAGTGCGCGCACGCGGTCGGGAAGGGAGTAGAGCCTGATGAATCCGGCCGCATCACTCTGCTGATATACGTCGTCCTCTCCGAACGTGACGAAGCGCTCGTCGTAAAGTGCGTACTCGCTTGCGCGGCCGACGACAGACACATTGCCCTTGTAAAGACGCAGCGTCACCCCACCGGTGACGCGCTCCTGGGTGACGTTGACGAAAGCGTCATATGCTTCACGCTCCGTTGTCCACCAGCGCCCCTCGTAGACGAGGTCGGCATAGCGGGGAGCGATGAGATCCTTGGCAGCAAGAGTTCGGCGGTCGAGAATGAGCTGCTCGAGCTCACTGTGCGCGGTGTAGAGGAGGGTTCCTCCGGGCGTCTCATACACACCGCGGGACTTCATTCCGACAAGACGGTCCTCGACGAGATCGATTCGGCCGATACCGTGACGGCCTGCGATTCGATTGAGTGTGGTCAGAATCGCGACCGGGTCGAGGAAAACGCCGTTGACTGCGACGGGCGTTCCCTGAGTGAAGCCGATTGAAACTTCCTCCGGCTCATCGGGCGCGAGCACGGGCGCCGTCGTCAGCATGAAAAGATCGGCGGGCGGAGCGTGCGATGGGTCTTCGAGAACGCCGCCTTCGTGCGAGATGTGCCAGATGTTGCGGTCTCGCGAGTAAATTTTTTCGCGAGAGGCCGTCACCGGTACGTTATGTCGCGAAGCGTATTCGAGGGCATCCTCGCGGCTCCTGATATCCCATTCCCGCCATGGTGCAATGACCGGGAGATCAGGGGCGAAGGCGGCATAGGTGAGCTCGAACCGGACCTGGTCATTTCCCTTCCCGGTACATCCGTGTGCCAGCGCATCCGCCCCTACCCGACGTGCGACCTCAACTTGTCGGCGCGCGATCAACGGGCGGCCCATGGATGTGCCGAGGAGGTACTTGCGACCGTAAATTGCGCCGGCGCGAAGCGTCGGCCAGATGAAGTCTTCGATGAACTCCTGTCGAAGGTCTTCGATGTAGCATTCATCGGCGCCAGACGCTATAGCCTTGGCGCGGACGCCTTCCAGCTCATCTCCCTGACCGATGTCGGCGGCGACGCAGACGATGCGTGCTCCGTCGTAGTGCTCCTTCAGCCAGGGAACGATAATGGAGGTATCGAGTCCGCCTGAATACGCAAGCGCAATTGTCCGGGTCATGATTCTCCTAAATAACTATACATTTCAAGCGTATATTTAATCAAAACAAGGAAACAGGTCAATGCTTTCGGTGAATCATACTCGCTGCCTGCCCCTTGCCGTGGTAACGTGTCGACGGAGGATATTCCATGGCTAACAAGAGAGAGCGGCAATCGGCCATTCTCGAGATAATCGAATCACGAGCCGTCAGCAGCCAGGAAGATCTTCGAAAGCTCCTTCTGCATCGTGGCTGGGATGTGACACAAGCAACTCTTTCGAGGGACTTGCGGGAGCTGCGACTCGCGCGCGTGCCAACCCCGGAGGGTGCGCGGTATGCGGTGACCGATGGAACCATCGAAGAGAGTCGGGCGGCCCTGGAGACGCTTCTGCCGCAGCTCTTTCTTCGCGTCGATGGCGTGAGCGAGATGATCGTCCTGCGCACTGTCCCGGGAGGGGCGCAGCCGATCGCTGCCGCACTCGACGGCGAAGGGTGGCCTGATATTCTGGGGACGATCGGGGGCGACGACACGATCCTTATCGTGTGCCGCTCCGGCCTTGCGAGAGACAGAGTGGTCCGGCGGCTCAAGGCACTGGCGGGAGAGCCGCAGTAAAGCACAACGCCCGCCTCTGATTGACTGCAACCGAATGCAATGTTATGCATTCAGAGTGCATAAAGTTACGGTAGGAGTACTCGGGGCCAGCGGGTATGCGGGCAGGGAGCTATGTCTGCTTGCCGAGCGGCATCCGCACATGGAGCTTGGCTTCGCGACCGCGCACGGGCAGCGCGGACAGGTGATGCGGGTTGGGAACCGTGATGTGAGCTTCATCGCCACCGACGACGCTCCTCTCGATCAGGCCGAACTGATATTCAGCGCGCTTCCGCACGGCTCATCGCTCGACTGGGTAAAAAAAGCGAGATCACACGGAGCTAAAGTTGTCGACCTGTCGGCCGACCTGCGCCCTGGAAACGGTGACCAGCAGGGTGCTGCGACCGCGCCATACGGTTTGACGGAGCTCAACCGGAGCAG
>DATAIM010000136.1:0-2951 GCA_036262655.1 Gemmatimonadaceae bacterium
CGTCAATTCCTTCCTCGACGTATGCGTCTCTAACTGGTGGCAAATCTTTTCCCTGGTTCCCGGCGGTACGGCGCTCCGCGCCACAACCTGACGACAAACACCATCAAAGCAACAGCGAACACCGTTGCCGTCAAGCTGTTATAGATCCAGAACCACGTGATGGGTGTCCAGAGAATCGTCACGTATGCAATGAGCAGAAGAGGCACCGCACTCCACTTGCCCTGAGCGACAAGCCTGAATCCAATGCCTCCGATAAACCCTAGGACTGAAAGAATCGCGAGCGCTCCGGGGATCGTGAAATCCTGGATCAGGGGCCTGAACCCCGTATAGATGTTGCTCGTGTCGCCCATTATCAGATTAACTACAGACTCGAACAGTCCCGGAACGCGTTGCGTGTACCCCAGCAGCTCCAGCGGGCCGGCGAAGGTGACCTTCCCGAGCGACGGCGAAGCCGGCTCCTGCCAGTACTCCCCGAGCCACTGCGAGAAGACGGTCATGTGGCCAAACGCGGCGATGAGAAGCTTGTCAACGACCACGCCCAACAGGGAGAAATCTGTCGACGCCATCCGTGCAAGACTTACAGCAAAAAAGAAAATCGTAACCACGCCCACTACCGCACTTGCCGTGATCAGGTGCGCTTTCGTGAAGACCGCCAGCTTTCCGAATCGCAGCCGTGTCGCGAAGTACCCGGAAAGCCACAGGACCATCGAGAAAAGAACAGCTGCCTTGGTCGTCTGAAGGATTGTCACCGCGATGGCGGGTAGGTACGAGAGAAGAGCGAAGACCTTCCATCGCATCTCGCGCCTGAGGACAAACAGAATCCCGCCGACCGCCGGCGCGAGATAGACAAATGGAAGCAGCGCCTGACTCAACGGTGGCGGGGGCGGCGGACCACTCTCCGCATACCGCTGGATGTACAGCTTGTTCGATACAACTACCAGCTTTTCGATGTCGAGAATGTCGCCGAGCGGAATTGACGAACCAAGGATGAATGTCAGGTTCGACGCGAGGCCGAGCAGAAGCGCGACGGAGAGCGCGACACCGAAAAGCCGAAGCTCCCGATCCGTAGCTTGCGTCGGAGTAATGACTCGCTTCGTTCGAAACCCCCAGTTTCCCGCGAATGCGCCGATGCTGACAGCGATGCTGGCCGCTATGAGCCACACCATTGCATTGCTGCCCACTGGCTCCTGCGGCGCGAAGATGAGCGGCAGGATTCCGGCACAGCACCACCAGAGCGGGAAGAACGCCGAAGGCTGCAGCCACGTCCCGGACATCGCGCGCATCGACGCTGCCCATCCAATCAGAACCATGGAGAGCGCAAGAGCGCCTGCGTTGCCCATAGCCCTAGTTCCTGCCCTCGAGATGGCGCGGGTTGGCAAGGTACCACCCGACGGTTTTCCGGATTCCGGTATCGAACGTCTCGAGCGGGCTCCAGCCAAGTTCGGATTCGATCATTCGGCTGTCGATCGCATACCTAAAATCATGACCGAGCCTGTCTGTGACCGGGGTCAGAAGCTCCGCGTAATTACCCGCCGGACGCGGGGACATCTCGTCAAGCATTGCGCATATCTCACGTGCAATGTCGATGTTGCGGCGCTCGCTCCGGCCACCCACCAGATACGTGTTTCCGGTGCGCCCGCGGCGTACGACGGCATCGATTGCCGTGCAGTGATCTTTGACGTATAGCCAGTCGCGAACATTGAGCCCCGCGCCGTAAATAGGGATCGGCTTTCCCGCCAGCGCAGACCGAATTACCGTGGGAATGAATTTCTCGGCGTGTTGGTAGGGTCCGTAGTTGTTCGAGCAGTTCGTGATCGTGATCGGCAGGCCATAGGTGTGATGATACGCGCGAACGAGGTGATCCGAGCCCGCCTTGCTCGCCGAATACGGCGAATTTGGAGAGTAGGGCGTGGTCTCGTTGAACGGGGGATCCGTCTCGCTCAGACTCCCGAAAACCTCGTCAGTGGAAACGTGATGAAACCGGACGTCCTTTCGGGCCGGCCAGGCCGAGCGCGCCGCCTCCAGCAGGATGAATGTCCCGACTACGTTCGTCTGTATGAATGCGGCCGGCCCGGTAATCGACCTGTCCACGTGCGACTCGGCCGCAAAATGGACGACAGTGTCGACGGCCTCGTCGCTGAAAACCTTGCGCACGACCGCGGCATCACTGATGTCTCCCTCGATGAAACGATGCCTGGCTTCCGGCATCGCGCGCTGCAGATTGCCCATCGATCCTGCGTAGGTCAGCGCGTCGAGCGTGATAACACGAATGTCCGGGTCTGTGTCGAGGAGATACTCGACGAAATTCGCGCCGATAAAACCGGCTCCCCCCGTAACCAGAACTGATTTCGGCTTGTGCGCTCCGAGCGTCACATGAGCCTCCGCATCGTATCGCACAGCGCCTCACGCCATGGGCGGGGGCTCACGCCGAACACCTGCCGGAAAGACGTGGTGTCGAGCGCGGACCATGCAGGCCGTCGGGCAGGAGCAGGATAGTCTGATGTCGATATAGGGGTGAGGCGCGGCGAATCGCCTCCGCGAATCTCGAAAATGGCCGTCGCGAACTCAAACCAGGTCACGAGCCCCGCATTGCTGAAGTGATGTGTGCCTGCGAGCGCGGGCCTCGCCCGCACCGATGCACCTGCGATGAGGAGAGCGGCAGCAAGGTCTGCCGCCGCAGTCGGAGAGCCGTGCTGATCGTTCACCACGCGAAGCTCGCGCCCTTCATCCGAAAGACGAAGCATTGTCCGCACGAAGTTTCGGCCTTCGTGACTGTAAACCCACGATGTACGGACGATGAGATGCCTCGGGGCTTCGCTTCTGACTGCCTCTTCACCGGCGAGCTTCGTCTGACCATAGACGTTCAGGGGGCTGACCGGATCAGTGGGCAACCACGCGCGGGCCACCGTACCGGGAAAGACATAATCGGTTGAAATGTGAACGATTGCAGC
>DATAIM010000137.1:0-7653 GCA_036262655.1 Gemmatimonadaceae bacterium
ACCAGGAATGGCGGAGGCTTCTGCGATTCTGCCTCGAGCTGGAACTCGGTCACTTCCTTGTTCTCCACGAGAACGAGGTCGGACCGGGTCAGCTGAACGTTCTGAATGAACGGCGACGCCTCGAGGGTCTTCATGAACAGCGTAAGCGCCTGGATATCGACAGTGTGGCCGACAAGCCGAAACTTTGTCGAGCGCGATGCCACTGCGAGCACAGAGTCGGCGCGCGCTTTCTTTTCGGCGAGCGTAGGCTGCTTCGTCTTCCCGTCCGCCGGCATGGCCTTCTTCAGCGAGTCCTGCACGGCCGAGCTCGGCGGCGCACTCGTCTGCGTCACGAACGTGAGCCAGGTGTACTGCGGCAGCGCGTTGCTGATCTCCTCGAGCAGATGCGGCCAGAGATACCGGCTGTCGTCGATCGACTTGATGATCGCGACCTGCTGGTAGAGGGAATCACGCGTCGCCTCCGCCCGCGCCTTCGCCTCGAGAACAACCTTGTAGCGGGCTGAATCCTGGAGAGCCCGCTGCTCACGCTCCGTGAGTGACCGCTCGCGCGACTGCTGGCCGACGAGGAGAAACCCGACGACGAGAACAGCAGAGGAAACGCTCCCGACAGCGGCCAGGAAGTATTTGTCCTTCACGCTCGACGCCGCGCCGGAGAACATTGCAGCGACATCGAACTCGCTGTTCTTCGACTTGTTCGCGGTACCGGGGAGGAGATTGACCTTAATCATGTGTTGTGTCCGGTGCGGGCAGCTACTGGCGGAGAGCGAGGCCGATCGGGAGCATCAGAAGCGGAGCGACCTCGTCGGTAGTGAGCGTTGCGAGTGCACCGTCACGGATATTCAGCCGGGCCAACGGATTGGCGTGCTCGACGGAGATTCTCAGGCGGTCGGCCAGGATCTCTGCAAGGCCTGGTGTGCGGGAGCCACCACCGCAGACGTAAACAGCACGAAGCTGCGCTGAATTTTTCGAAGTGCTGAGGAAGGCTGCTGCGCGCTCCACCCCGGTGGCGATCTCCTCGACACGCGCCGCTAGAACGCCATCGAGCTGAGGGGAGCGGTCATATCCGCGAATGAGGCTCTCGGCGTCCCTCGCGCTGAGCCCGTGCTGGCGCTGAAGATCCTCGCTGAAGCGTCGCGTCCCGAGAGGCAGGTCACGCGTCAGGATCGGCACGCCATTGTCCATGATGTTCACGTTGGTGACCTCGTTACCGACGTTCACCAGCCCTACGAAGCCCTTCATCGCCTCGGGATAATTCACCTCGAATGCGTTGTGAAGTGCGAAGGCGTCGACGTCGACGATGGTCGGAGTCACGCCCGCATCACCAAGGATTCTCATTTTGGCATCGACGAGATCGCGCTTCGCGGCAACGAGAAGAACGCTCATTTCGTCCGAGCTGCGTCCCGCATCGAGAATCTGGAAGTCGAGCTCAACGGATTCGACATCGGGCACATGCTGCTCTGCTTCCCAGCGCATGAGATCCCTCGCCTGCTTCTCTTTTACTCGCTCGGTCTGGATTTTCTTTATGATGACGTCACGGCCGCCTACAGCGGTAACGATATTCTTCGACTTCACTTCGGCGGCATCGAGGGCGGCGCGAATGGCGTCGGATACGATACCTGGATCCATCACCTCGCCCTCCACGATGGCATCCGGCTGCAGCTTGGTGATCGCGACCTTCACGAGCTCGGGGGCTCCCTTGCCGTGGTCGACCACGGCGATCTTGATGAGGCCCGAGCCGATGTCGAGACCGACTGTCGTTTTCTTTCGACCGAATATTGCCATGAGCCCAAAGGGTAGGAGACTGCAGCTGATTGCACGCTAGACACGATTCACATGGGGGCGAGGTAACAGCGAACACGTCACATCTGATACACAGCTGACCAGGCTTGCTCAGTCACGCGCGATGCTCTCGTTATGCCGCCGGTGTCACGAGCGGTTCTCACTATGAGGCTCACGCGCCGCCGTGATCGTACCGACTCGCGGGACACGACCCTGCCCTCGGCCGTGACGAGATAAAGCGCGCTGTCGAGACGGGTGAGATACACCGTGCTCTCGAATGGCGGGTTGGTGGTGGGAACTCGTACGATGACGCTTCCAATTGGTAATGCGTCACACTCTCCGCAGGACCAGTCTGCAGCGGCCATCACGGCGGCGCGTTCGGCGTACGAGCGTGCCTGCTGTTCGAGAATCGCGGCAGAGGTAGCGGTGGCTTCCTGATTCGTTGCGAATAGAGCACCAGTCACGAGCACGGCGATGAGAACGATTGCGAGGAGGGCGGCAGCCAGCGCAAACCCTGATCGGCGCCTCACTGGTGGTTGCGTGGTGCAACTGACACGACGATCGAGTCGCTGTACGCCGCTTTCGCATCGCCGTTCAGACCTGCGGCCATGGATGTCCTTCCCCTCACTACGATGTCCACTCGAGCCACTGCCATCGATGGCGCGGAGACTGGGAGACCTGACGCGGAGTAGTACCGAAACGAGAGTCCGCTATCACCCGAAGCTGAATACGCCCGGTACGGGCCACTGACAGGCTGGATTGCAGCGCATCCGCCCGATGCGACACCGCACCGGCGATACCCGAGATACCAGTAACCGTCAGAAGATCGGTAGAGGCTGTACCGGACTCTCCGGATAAAGACGATGGGAGCCCCTCTCCGAATACCTGGTCCCGGTGGTACTGCCAACGTCAGTACATAGCCGGTCGTTCCCGCTGTTGCATCCGCCGCTGTTGTAAAGCCCGTAGAGGAGGGACAGGAGGTTGCGAGCGAGCGGGACGTGAAGGAGACCAGCCTCCCGGTCTCCCAGGCCCCCGGCATCACCGAATCCCCCGCCGCGTAGAGCATCGCGAGGTCGCCGGTATCGGGAAGAAAAAGGATCGACGTCAAAGTGTTGCCCATGGCGAGCTGCTGGGGCGCGAGCCCGATGGTGGCGCCACTCGGTGCGCTGCACGCGACCGAGCTTGCAACGACCACGAACATCTCGATCGCTGAATCCTGCATCACGGGCATGCCGAATCGCGCGACGGCCGCACTGCGGATGTCGCTTACCAGAACACCGGCACCATCTCGGATCTGAGCGCGAGTATCGAGCACTTCACTTGCGGAAGCGAAGAACCGCTGCTGTCGGCTCAGCGTCGTTGTCATCACTGCGCCAGCGATACCTGCCAATGCAGTTGCAACGAGGAGCTCGACAAGAGAAAAACCGCGCCGATCTAGTCGCATGGAACTGCGGATAGAAAGCGGTCGCTGCGAATCCCCGTTACCGACGTGCGCTCCAGTGTCTGATCGAGCGTCAGTGCCGGGCCTGTGTTCGATGACCAGACGGAGCGGACACCGAGACGTCGCTCATCGCCGCTCGACGCGCCTGTACACCCCGCCGCGCTCACACCCTCGGCGCGCGACAATGCGATGCTCGACGCGTTGGACCGCAGTGTGTTCGATGCGATCTGCCTCACAACGACTGCAGAGCCAGCGGCGAGGCCAAGTGCGCCGATTGTAAACAGCAGCATTGCGACGATCACTTCGATGAGCGTCAGGCCAGCACGTCGATATCTCATTCGCGGAACAATCGTGGATAGCGCAACGCGAGGAGACACGAGGGCGGCTCGCGAAACATCGAACCGCTGCGCTGGAAACACGTAAGACCGTGCTCTTAGCTGTTAGCAGCACCAGCGAACGAGACGATTCGTTTGGCTACTCCCGGCGCGCCGCGCGCCGCACCTCGGTCAGCCAGTTGTAAACAACAAATGCTTCGGGCTGATCGGTTTCCTTCAGAAAGACGAAGTGGCTTCCGTCGGGGGAGACGTCGTAATTGGCGTGTGGTTGCAGGCGGCCGACGAACGTGTCAGCGAAAAGAACGTTGACTGACACAACCTTGAACGGCGGGCCGGGCTCGACAGCAGCGACCTGCAGATTGTCGTAGTCACGAAAAAACAGGCGCCTTCCATCACGAGACCACACGGGCTCGGCGCCTCCACGCACTGAGATCTGAATGCGTGCGCCCGGGCCGGGGAACGGCTGAACGTACACCTGCTCGGTCCCCGATTCGTCTGACACGTAGGCGACCCACCGACCATCGGGCGACACACGCGCCATGTGCTCAACCGCTCGCGTCGCAGCCACCGGACGATCGGGTCCATTCTGAACCAAAGGGCGGTACATGACGTCGGCACCTGCAGTGTCGAGCTGGAAAACGACATGCCTGGCGTCAGGTGTAATGACGCCCTCGAAGTAGTCTGCATCGCGATGTCTCAGGAGCGGGGATTCATCGTCCGACAAATCAGATGCACGCCACCACAATTCCGATCGCTCTCCAGAGCGAACCGCGCGGTATAGGAGCCGTCTTCCATCCGGCGTCCATTCGGGCCGATCGCTGATGGTGCCGCCCGGTGTTATGCGCGATTTTCCTCCTGTTGCGAGGTCGATCACCCAGACGTTGCGCTCGGACACACCCGTAATCGCAACCGCCAGCCTGCGCGCATCGGGTGAATACCGGGGGTACGCGTATGCGCCGACGTCCTGGATGAGAGGCTCCGTGGCTCCCTTCCCTTTGGCGATCACGATCTGCATTGGCGCGGAGCCACTGAGATAGACGAGGGTCCCGTTTCGCGAAATAACCGCCTGAGCTGCTCCCGTTGTCAGGTTGACGTCAACGTCATTAAGGAGGGGGATCGCCGGCCCCGTTATCTCCCGTTTCCGCTCGTTAAACGGAGCCGCCATGACACTACCCGCAACCGTCGCATAAAAGACGTAGTCGTCCGCTACACCCAGCACGTGAACCGCTTCCGTACTGAGTGCCTTGCACCTGCCGGTGGAGAGTGATGCGACACTGAGTCGCCCCGTACCTGGGTTGCTTTGCGGCCAGCTCGAGAACAGCACAGTCTCACCGTCCGGCAGGGCAAAGGCCTGGGACTCGAATATCGCGCTGTCAGCATCGTAGCGTGTGCAGACGCGGCGCGGCGGACCCCCGTTTACAGGAATGGCCACAAGCCGGTTCGCCCCCATTGAGGCAATGATCTCCCCACGATTGCTCCAGGTGCCCCCCAATGGCGGGGAGCTGACCTGAAACGCTACAGGCAGCACCGTACCGGTTTCGAGTGAAACGCGGTAAAACCTCGCGCGGGACACAAAGCCAAGCCACTTGCCATCGGGCGAGAAAAAGAGATTGGATGCCGCCGACGTGCCTGGAATTGCCCTTACTCGCGGATCATCGAGCGAGCGGACATACAGCTGCCGCTCCTGCTCGCCCTCGGCGCGTGCAATAAAAGCGACGGTGCGTCCGTCCGGCGAGATGCCGAGCACCGTATTTGTCGTCATGCTGAAGCTGGTGCCCTGCGGAAGAGTGAGCGGAAATCGCACCGCTCCGTCGGTGACAGGCGCCTCCCTTTGCAGGACGGTAGCTAATGCGAATGCGCTCGCAATTACCGGAACGGCTGAAAGTGCGAGGATGACCGGGTCGCGGAATCGTGCTCTCAACCGCGCAGCACCGCGCGATGCTGTCCGCTCACGCTTGGGATGCACATTTCCTCGCCGATCACCAGCCGTCTTTCCATCCAGGGCCTCGATGAATTCGCGCACCGAATGCCACCGGTCGGCCGGAAGTCTCTCGAGCGCACGATCGAGGGCATGCGCCACCTCATCCGACACACTCGGACGCACCGAACCCATGCCGCGCGGCCGCTCGGTCAGCATGCGCGCTATCACGGCCTGTGCAGTCCGTCCCGTGTGAGGCGGTTCTCCGCCCAGCATCTCGTAGGTCACAGCCGCGAGGGAATACAGGTCGCTTCGCGCGTCGATTTCACGTTCGCCCGTGGCCTGCTCGGGACTCATATAGTGCGGGGTGCCGAGGGACAGTCCAGTCTGCGTGAGTCTGCCGTCACCGGCGCTGCTGACGGCGAGGGCGATTCCGAAATCGGCGACCAAAGCGTGGTCATCGTGCAACAGGACGTTTTCCGGTTTGATATCGCGGTGGACGACGCCGTGTCTATGCGCATAATCGAGTGCGCTTCCGACTTCCCTCGCAATCCGGAGCGCGTCATCTATGGGCAACTGTCGCTCACGATCGAGTCGTGCGCGCAGCGACTCGCCCTCGACGAGCGGCATCACATAGAACAGCTGTCCCTCGACTTGACCGGAGTCGAAGAGAGGCAGGATGTGCGGGTGCTGCAGCGTGGCGGTTACATGTATCTCCGAAAGAAACCGCTCGGCGCCCAGCACCGCGGTGAGCTCAGGGTGCATGACTTTGAGCGCGACCTTGCGTCCGTGCCTCAAGTCACGGGCGAGGTACACGGTCGCCATGCCCCCCTTGCCGAGCTCGCACTCGACGAGATAGCGGTCGCTGAGTGCGTCAGTAAGGCGCTCCACCGGTGTCGTCACTGCCAATGGGTTTCAGGAGAGTGGAAAGTCGAATCCCCGCAGGCCCGGTAAGCACGGGCGTCAGAAAAACGTTCTCACAAAGGACTTAGACTCGAATGCCGATCCTTCCTGCGCAAAGTAGTGCGACCGGTCTCAGCTGCGTCAGAATGGTCCCTTCCCGCCCTAATGAACTACGATCCTGCGATGTACACCCAAAATGCGGCTGCTTGATGGACAGCGCCAGCTACACAAGAGCGAAAGGCGGCCCCGCTCGTCCATTGCAGGATATGCGGGCCGCCTTGCTGCCGATCTTAGCGGAGTCTCAATCGTCCTGAGATCCGATTCGCGGCGGGTTGCTCACCGCCACGAACCGGGTACGACCTCTCAAGTTTTCAAGCGTGAATCAGGTGCAGCTGATGAGGCCGTTCACCGACGAGTTGCACGTCTTGGTTGTCAGCGTGTGTGTGGCAATCGCGCTCCAGCTCGCCGGCGGGCCGGCCACTGCGGTCGCGGTCACAGTCACGTTCTGCGAGGGTGTGAAGCCCTGCGCCGATCCGTTGCCGCTGAAGTACACGCCAGAGCTGTCGGCGGCGAAGCTCTCTTCGTAAGTCGCGAGGTTCCGAAGGTCAGCCTTCATCGAGGCGACGTAGGCCTTTTCCTTCGTATTCGCGAACTTCGGAATCGCGATCGCGGCCAGAATGTCGATGATGACGACGACGATGAGAAGCTCGATCAGCGTGAAACCCTTCTTGTTGCGAACCATTGTCTTTGCTCCTTGAGAGGAAGTGAGAATTCGACCACAACTTCGATCCGAAGACGATGGGGCAACGGAAAGGCAACTCGGCCTTTCAGTTTCGGGGCGAAACACCTGAAGCGGGGGGCCGTATCGCGCTGCGGCTGGTCCGCAAAACGCTATCGGTATAGGCGACGATACTCGACAGGATCGGCTCCGGTTTACGCGTTTTCAGGCCCTCGAGGGCGACGTTCTGCGCGTCATGAATTCGTCCCTGCGTAACAAGGCAGGCTGCCGCGCCGATCCGTGCGTCCGACGCCTCAGGCCGCATGCCGAGAGCCTTGTGATACATGCCGAGGGCAGTGCCGCACTTCCCTGCTTCTCGAAACCGGTCGCCGGCAAAGACGAGAATGTGCGAATCCGCCTTTCGCGCGAGTCCTACTGCGAGAAGCATCTCGACCAGGCCTTCCTGATTGGGCCCCTTGGTAAGCAGATGCTCGGCAAGCATCCAATGCGCACGGTAGCTCAGCGGTACATCGCTCACCGTCTGGCGGAAGAGTGTGCC
>DATAIM010000138.1:0-4560 GCA_036262655.1 Gemmatimonadaceae bacterium
GCAGAACCGGCGCTCCACTTCTGGCCAGCTCGGGATTGCCCGTCCAGGCCCACAACACCTGCTCGGCGAAAGCAGCGAGCGTGAAGGCGACGGGCACGCCGATCGTCGCCGCGAGCTGTGTAGCGTCCCGATAAAGCTTTATCAGCGAAACCTGATCGCCCTCCGCCTCGACGCGGGCCATTCTCGGCATCAACGCGGCGGAGATCGGTAGAGTGGCAATCGTTACACCGCTTGCTACCAGAATCGCGAGCATGAAGTACCCATAGTCAGCGAGTGGCAGCAGCTTCGACAGCGCGAGCTTGTCTACTTGCGTGACCAGCACCCACACCGACGATGTGAAGGCGATGGTCAGCGAAAAGCGGAACACCTGGCGTACAGGGGCGAGTGACCAGCCGACGTGTTCGCCCGTCTCGATCGGAGGAAGCAGTTGTGTTGTTTTCAGTACCAGTCCAGCGAGCTCCAGCGCGGCGATGATCAGCTGGTATAAAAAGAAGATCGTGGGTGTGGCGCCGATGAGGATCAACACAGGGACGACGCCGACGAACCGAAGCGTTGCGATCGCCGCATTGTAGCCGCCGAGCCAGACAAGGTGCTCGGATCCGGATACCGCACCGCGGTAAAGCCCTGACATCCAGCGAAGCGCGACGCCGGCGGCGATCATTTGCAGAGCCAGCTTTACCTCGCCGAGCGGAAGGTGTCGTACATTCAGCCAGTCGCGCGCGATGATTCCGGCGAAGGCGAGCAGCACACCACCGCCAACCATGGCCGTGGTGACAAAGATCACCTGAAGCGCGCGGACCAGACGACGATAGGCGAGCGCGTCGGTCGCACCTCCGCGGAATCGCGCCATCTCTCGCGCCATCGTCGGGGTAAGCCCGAGATCGAGAAGGTAGAACCAGGTGAGGAGCATCGTGAAAAAACCGACGAGCCCGTATGCTTCTGCCCCCATGTAACTGAGATACAGCGGCATGATCGCGATTCCGATCACTGTCACGTAGACCTGGCTTGCATAGCTGGCGATGAGATTGTTTCGGAAGCTCATCGCTTCATCCATTCGTGCGCCAGCTTCCTCGGAAGGGACAGGCCGAAAAGCTTTTCACTGACGAGAGGCACTGTCTGTCCGGACCTCACAAGGCGGGCTGCAGCGCTGATCGCGCCCGCCAGTCGGTTTCTCGATGCAAAATATGAAGCGCGAGCAGCAGACCATGCTGTGTGATAGTCGGGAATCCCTTCTTCTCTTATCCGACGGTCGATCCATGCGACGAAATCGTTCCACTCGCCTTCGTCGGTGCCGCGAGACGGATCGGGATAGCCGTTGATGCGGAGAAAGTGCGAAATAGCTGCGGCGAATCCGTAAACCAGCTGCGGGCTTCCGGCTGCTTTGGTATTCGAGATCTGCTCAGGATGCTTGCGGCAGCTGACTAGAAATTCGCCGAGGCACGCGATTTTTCCTTTTTCGGCGAGGCGCAGCCACAGGTCCGAGTCCTCGCTCAGCCGGTTCCAGGGATTGTATGACCCCGCCTCCAGTGCAGCCTCCCGTCTGAACAAAGCCGATGAATGCGGAAAGAAGCGCTGCAGATGCTCGAGGTTCCACAGAAGCGCGCGGTGCGTTGAAGGACAGCGAATCCGTTTCATCGGAACGCCCTGTCCGTTCATTTGAAGAAAGTTTGTCCCAAGGAGAACCACGTCGGGGTTGCTTAGCGCAAAGCGCATCTGCTTTTCCAGCCGCTCCGGCTCCCAGCGGTCGTCGGCATCCAGGCGGGCAATCCACGTTCCCCTAGCGCGCGCGAGGCCAACGTTCAGAGAGTCGGCGAGGCCCGAATGTTTCTTGGGAACCGCGACCACGCGCGAATCCAGAGCGCGGTACTTCTCGATTATCGCCGGAGTGTCGTCGATGGATCCGTCGTCAACGAGAAGGAACTCGAAATCGCTGAAGGTTTGCGCCAGCACGCTGTCAGCGGCCTCGTCGAGCCAACGACTGGCGTTGTGGCACGACATCACAACGGAGACTTGCGGAGTTCTCAGCTCGGTCAATTACCGATTTGCAGAAGGTGCCAGCTTTTGCGCCAGCGGGAGACGCTCGTCTTCACAAGGGAAAGATGCGTCACGAGCGCAACTTCCGCCTGCCTGTCCCGCGGACTCAGCGCCTCCATGCGGCCTTCCAGCCACGAGTGGACCTTGGAGATGTACGCCGCGCTGGCACGTCTCGAATACAAATGTTAACCTGTCAGGCCGCAACCAGAAAAGGACTTCACAATTGCAGCAGAAGGCATCGCCGTTCGTGGTGGTTACATCCATCGCGCCGCCCAACGCGGTGCTGATGCAGCTCGCCGCGGATTGCCTCGAGCGCGGGTACGGCTTCATCGTCATCGGCGATGTAAAAAGTCCCCCGTACTTTGAGCTGGATGGCTGTGACTTCTACAGCATCTCCCGCCAGCTACAGCTGCCATTCAGCACGGCTGCATCCTGTCCGCAGCGTCACTATGCCCGGAAGAACATTGGCTACCTGGTTGCTCTGGCGAGTGGTGCTTCCCAGATCGTCGAGACCGACGACGACAACGTTCCACGTGCCGACTTCTACACGCCGCTCAAGCCCCGGATCACGCTGCCGGTGCTCGAGAATACGGGCTGGGTGAACATCTACCGGTATTTTTCCGATGCGGTGATCTGGCCCCGCGGCCTCCCGCTCGATGCAGTCAACGCTGTTCATCCCGCGCTTTCGGAAGTCGCACCGCGAGAGACGTATTGCCCCATCCAGCAGGGGCTGGCAGACGAGAATCCCGATGTCGATGCGATCTATCGGCTATTGTTGCCGCTTCCCCAGAATTTCAGGAAGGGAGTGCGGGTGGCGACGGCGCAGAATGCATGGTGTCCGTTCAACAGTCAGAATACGGTCTGGTTTCCTGACGCCTACCCGCTGCTCTACCTGCCATCATACTGCAGCTTTCGCATGACCGACATATGGCGAAGCTTCGTCGCGCAGCGCATCGCATGGGCGAATGGGTGGTCGATACTGTTTCGCGAGGCGACCGTCTCGCAGCTTCGCAACGAGCATCGGCTCATGAAGGACTTCGAGGATGAGATCCCCGGTTACGTCAACAATCGTCGTATCGGAGAGGTACTCGAGGAGCTGGATCTCAAGCCGGGGACGGATGGCATTCCCGACAACCTCCGGCTGAGCTATGAGGCACTCGTAAAGCTTGGAGTGGTTGGTGAACAGGAGCTCCCCCTCCTCGAAGCATGGCTCGCCGACCTGGCGCAGATTCGCGGAGCGAGTAAATCCCGCGACACTGTGCAAACCGCGAGCGGCTGAGTCTTTGCCGGACGGCCACAAGCTACAGCTCGTCTTCATCTTCAACCATCGGTTCGAGCAGAACATACCGAGGCTCGAGTCTTTTTACGGCGAGCGGTTCAGTCGCCGCAAGTATATCGTCCCATTCGTCCGCACTGGCCAGCCCGACGTGATCCCCGTGTACGAGAACGGGCCGACGTTCAGCGGCCACATAGCGCAGGCAGCCCACGGCTATCTTGATGGCGAGGTCAGTCACTACGTGTTCCTCGCCGACGACCTCATCCTCAATCCGGGCCTGAACGAAACGAACCTGCTTTCAACCTTGGCACTGCGCGAAAGCGAGGGCTATATCAAGTGCCTGAGCCCCGCAGACGAATGGGCGTACAAATGGGCAAACTCAGTGAGGGGGTTCTATTCAATGGCCGATCCGGGGTTCGACCCCCGGGCGGAGCTTCCAGCGGCGCAACAGGCAAAAGAGAAATTCGCCGCGATGGGTCTCGCCACTGGCGTCCCGCGTCCCCGGTCGCTTGGCGACATTCGATATACGTTGTGGAGTGTTCGGCTGGGGCTCGTGCGATTTGCCCAGGGGTTTGTAGTCATGGGTCGCCAGCCAAAGTACCCATTGCTCGCCGGCTACTCGGATTTCATCGTGGTTCCAGCGGTATCGATAGAAAGGTTCGTCCACTACTGTGGAGTGTTTGCGGCGATGAACATGTTTGCCGAACTGGCGGTGCCTACTGCACTCGCGCTCGCGTGTGACTCCGTCAGGACCGAGCTGAGGATGGGCGACTTTTTTACCGACCCTTCAGCTCTCCCTGCCGCAGGCATCCGCATGCGGGGAAAGGAGCTCTGGAATGAGGAGATCGCCGAGTTCAGCGAGCCACTCGCCTACAGCTGGAAGCGGTTGATCGACACTTTCCCGCCCGACAGGTTGTATGTCCATCCGGTGAAGCTGTCCAAATGGAACTGATCGGGCAGAGATGCTGAAGCGGGCCGCGAGGTCCATCCTCGCTCTTGCCGGCCTTCGGGTCGCGAGGGTCTCATCGGGCGTTCTGATCGAACGGCGCGACCGCGCAGGTAAGCCGCTCATCGAGCCGAAGTTCGGCGCGAGTGTCGCGGAACGGGCCATCACGGATGCGCGCGAGCGTTGGCCTGGCCATGAAGTGGTCGTACTGACGGACGAATACATGAGCGACATTCGCCTCCCGGCCGCTCGAATCCGGTGTGGTGAAGATGACGTCAAGCGGATCGCGGAGCTTCCAATCGAC
>DATAIM010000139.1:0-10219 GCA_036262655.1 Gemmatimonadaceae bacterium
TCGCGGAACGCTGCTCCCGTGCGGTTCCGACGGCGACGACATCGAAGCCACGATCTCGCAGGAACATCGTCGCTTTGCGCGCGAGTCCGCGCACTCCGGTTGCGTTGAGTACTTCGACCTTTATCCGAACACCCGGCGGCACCATCACTTCGGGAACAGGGTCCCACTGTACGAGATTCGCGGGAGGATAACGCTTCCAGCCAAAGATTCCGGCGCCGGCGAGCACAGCGGCGACGAGAATCCACCTCCCGGTCTTCACCTCAGGCTATTCCAGAGCGCCACCGTCTCCGGGAAGATGTGATTCCCCTCGCGTACGGACCAGTCAAGCCGGAACCGGACCACTTGCCTGAATGCGGCATCGAAAGAGTGCGGTACCTGCGCGGCGAGAAAGAAACGATCCTCTTTGGAGAATTTTCTTCCCGGCTCGAGGTAGTCAGCCATGTACAATGCCCGTCCGGTGCGCCCCCAATCCGGCGAGCCGACTGTGTGATAACGAATGGCGTCAAGCACATCGCGACGCTTCTCTCCATCGGACTCGAGCTGTGTTGCGGCTGCGGGGCCATGAAGCAGCGCTGCGGGGGTATCCTTGTCGCCCGTGATGCGCCGAAGCTCTTCCTCGGGGGCATCCCGAAGCGCGTCATGCCAGGCGCCTGCGTCGATCCACGCGTTGGCCTCTTCCGGACTGAGACGCATCGCTGCCGCCCATGCCCTGAGGAGTGACGTTACACGGGCGATATGAGCGAGCCTCTTCGGCCCGACGCACGACCATCGCGGGAGGCCGTTCGAATCAGTCTTGATCATCGGGTCCGACCGTCATGTTGTCGATCAGGCGCGTGCTGCCGAGGCGCGCGGCGACAATAGCTGCGAATCTCGGCGCGGCGCGTTCGTGACGCTTGAACGTCGCCGGTTCAACGACAGCGAAGTAATCCGTTTGCACTCGAGGTTCCGATGCCATCACGCGCAGTCCGGCGGCTTCGAGAGCCGCGGTATCACGCACGCCGCCAGCAAATTGAACACGCACTTCGCTCAATGAGCGGTTCAGGATCGTCGCCTGCTGTCGCTCGTCGGCGCTCAGGTAGCGATTCCGGCTCGACATAGCCAGACCGTCCTCTTCTCTCACGACAGGCGCGATCACGATCGATACCGGAATGTTGAGGTCGCGCACGAGCGCCTTCACGAGGGAGGCCTGCTGAAGATCCTTTCTCCCGAAGACGGCGACGTCGGGTTGAACGATGTTGAAGAGCTTTGCGACAACGGTGAGGACGCCGTCGAAGTGACCGGGACGACTCTTTCCTTCCCAGTCGCTGCCAAGCTCACCCGCGGTTAGTCCCACGGAGCGATCCCGTGAGTACATCTCGCCCGCTGTGGGACGGAAGACAACGTCGACGCCCGCATCCTTTGCTCTGCGTTCGTCCTCTTCCACGGGACGCGGGTATCGCGACAGGTCCTCGCCAGCGCCGAATTGAAGCGGATTGACGAAAATACTCATGACGACCACGTCGGCCTGGCGGCGGGCGCAGTCGACGAGGCTCATGTGACCGTCATGGAGCGCTCCCATGGTCGGGACAAAACCAACCCGCGCTCTCTCGTCACGCGCTTTCGCGATCGCGTCTTTCACTTCGGCGATCGACGAAACGACAATCATCCTAGTTGCTGTGGTCGGCATCCGGGTAGTCGCCCGCACGCACCTCGTCTCCAAACCGGCGGACTGCGTCGCGCACGGTTCCCGAGAGATCCGCGTATTTCTTCAGAAATCTTGGCTCGAAGCCGTCATTCAATCCGAGCAGGTCTGGCAGCACCAAAACCTGGCCGTCACAATGCGGCCCGGCGCCGATGCCGATCGTCGGAATGGCGACAGCCTCACTGATTCTGCGCGCCAGGTCCGAAGGAATCAGCTCCAGCACGATGGCGAATGCGCCTGCCTGCTCGAGCTCCTTTGCCTCACGAACCATCTGCTCGGCGTCACCTTCCGCACGGCCCTGAACGCGCATCCCCAGCGTCCGCACCGACTGAGGTGTGAAGCCGAGGTGCGCAACGATCGGTATGCCTGTCCTGGTGAGCCGCCTCACGATCCGGATCATGTCTTCGCTGCCTCCTTCGACCTTCACCGCATCAGCTTCGGTCTGCTGAAGTACGCGCCCACAATTGAGCACCGCCGACTCTTCGCTGACCTGATAAGTGAGAAAAGGCATGTCCACTACGAGCAGCGCGCGCTTCACTCCACGACGCACTGCCGCACCATGGTAGATCATCTGGTCGATCGTCACGGAAAGCGTCGTGTCGAACCCGGCGACGACGTTTCCGAGTGAATCACCAACCAGAACGATGTCCACTCCGGCGGAGTCGACGAGCTTCGCGAACAGCACATCGTACGCTGTAACGACTACGATCTTTTCTCCATCGCGCTTCATCCGCACTACGTCGCGGATGGTCACCTTTCGATCAGGGCTCCGCGCGTCAGCCATCGGTCACCCCTCGAAGCTGCGCCAGCTCGCGCTGCCAGAAATGGCGATTCGGCAGCTCGGGGTGGGGAATGACGAGTGCTTCGTCGGCGTATTCCTTTCCTTCCAGCATGACGATGTCCAGATCGAGTGTGCGAGGGCCCCACCGAAGCGCCCTCACGCGCCCGGCGGCACGCTCGATCCGGTGCAGCGCCGCCAGCAGCGTTCTTGGCGGCAATGTAGTCGATATCGCCACCATCTGGTTGAGAAACTTCCCCTGCTTCACCGGTCCGATTGGTTCCGTTTCCTCGATTTCGGTCGCTGCTATGAGCCTGGTGTCCCGGATTGCAGCGATCGCAGCGCGGGCCCGCGCCAGCGCCAGCTCACGGTTGCCGATATTCGACCCGAGAGCGATGTAAGCTACATCCGTCATCCTCCCGCCCGATCGACGCTTACTTCCGCGTGCATCAGCGGGCCGGGCAGGGCGACATGCGGCTTCCGCGCGCTGACCTGAACGCGGGATACTCCCGCGATCGTCAGAGCGTTCTCAGCAATACGATCAACGAGCTCCTCCAGATAGCGAATGTGGCCGCCAGCCACCACGTCCGCGACGACACCGTAGAGCCTGCGGTAATCGACAATCCCCTCCGTCATATCTGGCCCCGGGAGTGCGGCGACAAAGACTGAAACATCAACCTCGATCGACTGCGCGATCTCAGACTCGTGACGGAGAACGCCGATGTGCGTGTGAAACCGCATCGCCTTGAGCGTTACCACATGCTCGCGTGACATATCGATTCAGCTGTCGAGGGCGTGCCGCAGAGTAGACGCCAGCTCGACTGCGGCGGAGAGCTCCCGTCCCGCCGCTTTCACGATCGCGCTTCCTGCAACAACGCCGTCCGCTACCGCAGCAGCAGCGCGGGCGTGCGCGGCCTCGGAGACTCCGAAGCCCACACAGATCGGCAGATCAGTCGCCTTCCTGAGACGCGCAGCAGTTTCCGGCAGATCCGGAGCGAGAGACGCACTTGCACCAGTGACGCCGAGACGGCTGATCAGGTAGACGAATCCGGAGCCGTTGTGCGCGATCTCCCGCATCCTTTCGAGGGGTGTCGTCGGCGCCACGAGCCGGACAAAAGCGAGCTCGCTTGCACCGAGCCATGCCTCTCTCTCACGGTCAGCCCCCACGGGAAGGTCAGTGATCAGCACTCCATCGACCCCTGCATCTCGCGCCCTCTCGAGCACGTGCTCGCCTGCCGCAATTATTGGATTGAGATATGTGAATAGAACCACCGGAATGTTCAGAGCCGCCTCACTGACGATCTCGAGTGTCCGCTCGAGTGTCACCCCGTGGGCCAGGGCTTGCTGCGAGCTTGCCTGAATTACCGGCCCATCCGCAATGGGATCGGAAAAGGGGACTCCCACCTCGATGACATCAGCACCGGCGCCCTCCAGACCACGCAGCAACTCGACGGAGCTCGCGGGATCGGGATGGCCAGCTGTAACGTAACAGACGAGCGCCTTGCGGCGCTCACCCCGAAGACGGTCGAATGTCTGATCAATTTTGTTAGACGAGATAGTCGCCAACGTTGATGCCATACCGGTCCGGATCGGCCGTCTTGATGATCGTGCGGGGATACTGGCCGCTCGCGTCCTGCTGCGCAAGATCGGCTTCGATGCTCGGAAGCAGCGTGTTTCCATGTGCATCGCTGATGATTTTTACGATGGGCCGCGAGAGCGCTTCCGGACGCGGGTTCGCCGCGCAGACAATCGCGAGCTCGAATGTATCGAGCACGACCAGCGTTCCGACAGGATAAATGCCAAGCAGGTTGATGAATGCTTTCACGACTGTCGGATCGAGCCCTCTCCTCGGATTATCACGCATCTCCTGGAGGACAGCCGACGGGGGATAGGGCGTCGTCTGATACACTCGCCGGGTCGTAGCGGCGTCGTAGCCGTCGACCGCAGCTACGATCTTGCTCGTCATGGTCATGGCGCGCGGGCGGATCGTGCGTGGATAGCCGCTCATGTCCACGCGCATGTGATGCTCGTACGCTACCGTCATCGCACGATACGAAACGTCCTCCTGCTGGCCGCGAAGCTGGAACAGCATCAGCACTCCCAGCCAGGGGTGAGCGGCCATCCGTCTCCACTCTTCTTCGTTCAGCCGATCGGATTTCTGGATATAATCGGCGGGGACGCGGGATTTTCCGATGTCGTGCATCAGGGCGGAAAGACCCAGATCGAAGAGCTGGAGCTTCGTAAGCCCCAGACGGCGCCCGAGCGCGACCGCGAAGATGCAGACGTTGACGCTGTGCGTGAATGTGTACTCGTCGTAATCGCGCAGAGCCGTGAGGCCGATCAGCGACGTCTCTTCATTCAGGATCTGATCGACGATTCCCTGCACCACCCGCTTGATTCTCCTGATACTCGGCGTCCTTCCCATGCGGACGGAATTGATTACCTCACGCGTCACTGCAACTGACTGGCTGTAAGTTCGGTTCGCTGCTTGTCTTGCCTCCTCTGAATAATCACGATCGTCGTCGTCCGCGGGCGCCGATATCTCGAGCTCCACGACCCCGGTTCGGGCGAGGTGCTCGACGATCTGAGCCCTGCGGTCATCAGGTTCGAGGTCCGTCTGCGCATCCAGCTGGGAGAGCAGCACAAGCCAGTCTCGAGGACTCGCGTTGTGGATGTGAATGGCTCCGACTCCGGCCGTCCTGCAAACCCTGAGCAGGTACCCGAAGCTGGCGTAGTTCGTCAGGTCGAGACGGAGGCGCGTGGCGTTGATGAAGAGAAACTCGCCGGATATCCGGAACTCCAACTCGCGTTCGCGCTCCAGAATCTCGCGCGCCGTCTGCGCAAGCTCGGCGAGTGTTTTCTGTACCGCGGTATGCTCCACTGGATAGAGCTTGATCGCGCGAAGGGTCCCGAAAAAAGAGATAATGAGCTCGCGTCCCCGCTTGCGGATGTAGGCAGCAGACGCGGGATCCAGAGACAGCGGCCGCTCCTCGGCCCGCGCCGGACTACCCACGCACCGCCCGGCTGACTGCATTTCGAACCATTACGTCGCGGTCGGCAAGAGCTTTCTGGAGCGCCTGCATGGCGAGCGGGGTGCCGATTTTGCCAAGCGCCATCGCGGCGCAGGCCCGCACCTCTCCGTCCTCTCTGGCGCCGAGGATTCGCCGGCTATTCAGAATATCCGCGAGAAGCGGAACGCCCGAATCTCCAGACAGGGAGCCGTATGTCTCGAAGAATGCCATTTTCTCCGACAGCGATCCTTCCCGCAGCTGCCTGGATCGGAGGTGTGCCTCGATTCCACGCAATGCAGCGCGGTGATTGCGCGACCCGAGGACCTTCACCGCGGCTATCCGGATATCCGTGTCCTCGTCGGCAAGCGCGCGCTCGAGAACCTGCAGGGCGCCTGGCGAGCCAATGTCGGAGAGCGCCGAAACCCCGGCAAGCCGCAGCTCGGGACCACCGTGCTGGATCGTCCCTGCGAGCGCCGAAACTGCGGCGTTCGATTTGAGCGCACCGGCTCGGCGTATCGCTTCGAACGCGACGACGTCGTCAGGAGAACCGATCAGACGCACCAGCTCGGCAGTGTGCGACGCCGCCAGCTTCGAACCCGCGGTCTCGAGCAGCGACCGGAGCTCGGAATTGCGGCTCCTCCCGATCCAGGAGAGAAGTGTTTCGAGAGCGCTCGGTCGGAGCTGGCCGAGCAGCTCGTGAAGATCGCTCTGCGGCGTCCGAAGCTGTGTCTCCTCCAGGGTATCGAGCAGCTGCTCGAAGATCTCCTTATCGCTCAGCCGATCGACGAGCTGCGTCAGCCGCGTGCGCTGCTGCGCTGAGATCTCGCGCGCGCGCCCGGCAGTCACTGCCGCCTCACGTATCAGGTAGGCGGCCGCACCAAACTGGGTAAGCGACAGAAAGTTCAAAAACAGACTGTCGAGTATTCCCCCAATCTCCTCGCGTATGGCGCCATCCACTTCCTGCTCATATGTGTCCAGGAGGGAAGCAACCACCGGCGTCCTGAGATCGGTCGCAAAATCCCGGCGCACCTCATCGCGCAGATATTCGATTTCATGGTCATCCAGGAAGTAGAGCGTCGCGTCATAATCGTCGATCTTGGCGATCGACGATGAAGCGATGAGCTGCGCTTCATCCTCCACTTCAGCCGGCGCCGCAATTCGCTCGGGAAGGTCGCCGCGAATCGTGTCCGGCCCAGCCCCGCTGAAAGTTCCCAGCTCGACGTATTTGTACTGCAGAAATGCGAAGTCGTGCTCCCACAAAAGCGTCAACAGGTCATCGTCATCCGCGGAGGCGAGCCGGGCCCGCTGCATAAGAGTGAGCAGAATGAGGAGCTCGTCTTCCTCGAATCCTCTGCGGAAAAGCAGCTCGCGGACTCCGTCCTTATAGAACAGCCAGGGAATGCTGTCGGAGGTGCGATCAGGCTCCTCGAGCAGAGGGCGGCCCAGCCACCGCAATTCGGCCTCGGTCACGCTCACCGCAATCGAGTCGGTTTCTCTCCATACGCCGAGGAACGCCTCACGCACGGCATCGAGCGCGCGAGCATGCATCGGATTGTTCGGGAGATACAGCTGGTGAGCGCGGACTGCTTTTCCGAAAGCGCGAAGCAGCTCCCCAACGAGCAATGGCTCGAATGGCGCCTCGAGGTCGAGGAGCGGTTCCGCAACCAGTTGCCCTGTCACGCGTCGAGAAGCCCCATCTCGGCAACCTGCGCCATGTCCTTGTCACCGCGACCGCTCAGACAGACCAGCACGGAATCCCCCGTTTTCCAGCGTGAGCGATTCCCGTCGACCCAGGCGATTGCGTGAGACGTCTCCAGTGCCGGGATGATTCCCTCCATGCGGCTGAGCAACGCGAAACCGCGAAGGGCCTCGTCGTCTGTCACGGCAACGTATTGTGCACGGCCAGAATCCTTCAGCCAGGCGTGCTCAGGTCCGACCCCCGGATAGTCGAGCCCCGCCGAGATCGAGTGGGCAGGGTGAACCTGCCCCCCTTCATCCTGGAGCAGGTAGCTCATTGCGCCATGAAGAACACCGGGCGTTCCAACCGAGAGTGAAGCGGAATGCTCGCCGGATTCGAGCCCCTTGCCTGCAGCTTCGACACCGACGAGCTCGACTTGAGTGTCGCCCTCGAAAGGGTGAAAGATCCCCATGGCATTGGAGCCGCCACCCACACACGCAACGACCGTTGACGGCAGCCTGCCCGCAACCTTTAGAATCTGCTCTCTAGCTTCGCGGCCGATCACCGACTGAAACTCGCGAACCATCCGTGGATACGGCGCTGGCCCAACGACCGACCCGATGATGTAATAGCTGTCGTTGACGTTCGTGACCCAGTCGCGAATGGCCTCGCTCGTAGCATCCTTCAGTGTGCGAGACCCTGAAGTAACGGGTACGACACGCGCCCCCAGCAGCCGCATGCGGTAGACGTTGAGTGCCTGCCGTCGAATGTCCTCCTCGCCCATGTAAACCGTACAATCGAGGCCGAAACGCGCGCACACCGTAGCCGTCGCAACGCCATGCTGGCCCGCACCGGTCTCGGCGATGATCCTCCGCTTGCCCATCCTGACGGCGAGCAGTGCCTGCCCGACCGTATTGTTGATCTTGTGCGCGCCTGTATGGTTCAGATCTTCGCGCTTCAGATAGATCTGGACACCGGCGTGCTCAGAGAGCCGCGGAGCTGTGCTCAACGGCGAAGGCCTGCCGACATACGTAGACAGCATTTCGTCCACGGCACGCGTGAACGATTTATCCGCCATTGCATCGTCGAACGAATGGTCGAGCTCATCGAGCGCAGGGATCAGCGTTTCGGGGACGTACCTTCCGCCGTACGCTCCGAATCGATCGTTTTCTTTTGTTGATGTCATCATGTTATCGAGTGCCGGCTGCGCCGGTCATACTATAGACGCGGAAGCCACCGCATCCGCAAAAGCCCGCATCAGAGGCTCGCTCTTTATGCCCGGGGATGACTCGATGCCGGAGGAAACGTCTACAACCGCCGGGTGAAGTGTTCTGATAGCCTGGCCAACGTTATGGTCGTGGAGGCCACCCGCGAGCACCACGGGAACCATCGCCGAAATTCGCCGGACGATGCCCGCAACCCGAAGCCAGTCGAACGCGATGCCTGTTCCGCCAGTCGCTCCCCGAACGCTGGTATCGAGAACAAGAGCATCGATTATGTCCGCCAGCATCTCCCATCCGTCATCGATGTCCGACAACTGCGGATCCACCGAAATCACCGCCCACAACTCTGCTTCCAGGTCTGCTCTTATCTGCAGGATCTCAGGCCCAGTGAATCGGCCGTGGAGCTGGACGACGTCGAGAGCCAGGTCACGTGACGTCCTGATGAGGTCGAGAGGCGCGCCGGACCTATGCCCAAACACACCCACGCGCTTGACGTCTCCGGAAGCATCGAAGATTTCGGCAGCTCGATTCGGCGTTACGCGACGACTGCTCTCGGCAAAGATGACACCGGCGTATGACGCGCCAATCTGCGCTGCGAGCATCGCGTCACCCGGGCGCGTGATGCCGCAAAACTTGATTTTGGTCATAAGCCGGATACGAGGTCAGCTGCTCCGGGGCGTACGAGGAACGCCTGCGAGCTCCTGCACCGCCCGCATCGGATCGTCGGACGCGGACAGCGCGGAGCCGACGAGCACAGCGTCAGCGCCGGCGCGAGCCGCGGCTTCAATCTGCGCGCGTGTCGAGTATCCGCTCTCGGCGATCGCGACACATTCCCGCGGAATCATCGGAAGTATTCGCTCCACCCTCGATGGATCGACGTCGAGCGTCTCCAGATCTCTATTGTTGACGCCGATGATTTCCGCGCCCGCGTCGAGAGCGATGCCGAGCTCGGCCTCATCCCTGATCTCGAAGACGACCTCGATTCCGGTGTCGCGTGCCGCAGCGGCGAGTGACGACACCCGGCTGGGTTCGATCGCGCGAACGATCACCAGGGCCGCAGAAGCGCCCAGCTGCTTCGCTTCCTCGAGCTGCGCCGCGGCGACGTGAAAATCCTTCCGGAGAATCGGCAATGAGGTCGATTGCCGCACTGCCTGGAGATCCTCGATACTCCCCCCGAAGGAGCCGGATTCTGTGAGGACCGAGACCGCCGCGGCGCCGCCATCGGCATACGCTTTCGACTGGCGCCGGGCGTCAAGCCCGGCATTGATGAGCCCTCTCGAAGGAGAGCTCCGCTTGAGCTCGGCGATGATGCCCACCGAAACTCCCTTCAACGCGCCTTTGAGCGAAGGAGCAGTCGCCGTTATCGCGGCATCGCTGCCGGGAACAGTGGCCATCTCGAGAGCTACAGCGCGCTGCCACGCCTGGCCGATAAGCCGGCCGAGGGTGCCGCCAGGGGGCGCCCATGCGTTTTTTGCTTGCGCTTCGGGAGCTGTTCGGATATTCTTCAATTCGGCAAATGTTCGGTTGGCTGCCGAAATTTGTTTGTACCCTTCATCATGAGAAAGATATGTCGCTCACCAAGCGCCAGCGCGAGATTCTCAACTATCTCAACGAGTACTCGGCCGAAAACGGTTATGCGCCGAGCTTCGAGGAAATCGCGAACCGGTTTTCGTACAGCTCTCTCGCAACGGTGCACGAGCACCTCAGCAACCTCGAGCGCAAGGGGTACATCAAGCGCGAGTACAACGAGAGCAGGGCGATCGAGGTTCTGCCGTCAGACATTTATCCTCGAGCCCACCAGCTCCCCCTGATGGGTACGGTGGCGGCGGGTATGCCCATCGAGGCCAT
>DATAIM010000140.1:0-7415 GCA_036262655.1 Gemmatimonadaceae bacterium
GTCGATTCTCGGGGCAATCAACATGGCGCTCGTCGTAATCCTGTTTGCCATACTGGATCGCGGACGCCTTGTGAGTCCCGCTTACGGGCGCGCACGGAGTGACAGGCTCGACCGGTTGCGCGCGCTCAGAGCGCGATCTGCACTGGCAACCGGAGTGAGAGACTGATGGCGATCGGCGTTAAGGTCCTCGACCGTCCAATTGAGGATGTGAGCTACATACGAGCCACGCTCAAGGGCATGGCCATGACTTTCCGGCACCTGCTGGAGCCGAAGGTCACCGTCCAGTATCCCGAGGCGAAGTGGCAGCTCTCGCCGCGTTGGCGGGGCACGCATCGGATGCTCACGACAGAAACCGGCCAGGCCAAGTGTGTCGCCTGCGGCCTTTGTCCCACCGTCTGTCCGGCGAATTGCATCAAGCTGATTCCGGGCGAAGACGAAAAGGGAAACCGCTACCCGCTGGTGTTCGAGATCGACGAATTCCGCTGCATCTTCTGCGGCTACTGCCAGGAAGTATGCCCGGAGGAGGCGATTCACGTCGGGCGTCATTACGAAAACTCGGAGTACAGCCGGGCGGGGTTCGTCTACGATCTCGAGAGACTTACCTCCCAGACTCATCCGGTCTGCGAGATGTGGGACCCAGATGACCCGAAGGGCGAATAATGGAACAGCACTATCCTCTGTTCTACACTTTCCATTTTTACTTTTTCGGGGTGGTGGCAATCGCTTCGGCGCTCGCCTTCGTCACGAGGAAGAGCCCGGTAGCCGCTGCGCTGTGGCTCGTGAATACCATGTTCTCGCTGTCGGCCATTTATGTCCTCCTCGATGCGCAATTCATCGGAGTGATGCAGGTGCTGGTATACGCCGGCGCGATCATGGTCGTTTTCCTCTTCGTGATCATGCTGTTGAACCTGGGACATCCTTCCGAGATCGCGGATGTCCGGGGAAAATGGCCGGTGATGGTTGCCGGTCTCATTGGCATTGCGCTTCTCGCAGAGCTGATGGCGATATCGGGGACGAAGATCGCGGGACGGTTCCAGGTGCCAGCCGGGTTTGCAGCCGACGAGCTAACGAAGTACGGGGCAGTTGGATCCATCGCCCGACCGCTGTTCAACGAGTACCTGCTTGCCTTCGAGCTGACCAGCATCCTGCTCCTCGTGGCAATCGCCGGCGCAGTCGTTCTCGGACGAAGGAGGGATGCAAGTGCTCGCTGAGTCGCTTGCCCTGTCCGCCGTCCTGTTCACCATCGGCGTCGTCGGGGTTCTGACCCGGCGGAATGCAATCATCATCTTCATGTGTGTCGAGCTCATGCTGAACGCGGTGAACCTCACGTTCATCGCTTTCTCCCGCTACTACGGGACTGCGGGGCAAGTGTTCGTGGTATTCGTGATGACAGTCGCAGCGGCCGAGGCAGCCGTTGGTCTCGCGATTATCATCGCCATCTTCCGTCATCGGCAGAGTGTGAATCTTCAGAACATCAATCTCCTGAAAGGATGATGCTCCTACAGACGGCGGCTGAAGCTCACCCGCTCGCCGGTGGAGCGGCGGAATGGGTCTGGCTCCTGCCTGTTCTTCCTCTTCTCGGATTTGCAATCAACGGCGGGCTCGCGCTCGTCAGCTCTGTGCGTACCGGTCCATCGGACCCTGACGTCCCCGGGCACGGTGATGCGCATCACGCCGAAGCCGCAGCGATATCCCACGCCGAGCAGGCTGGCGCGCACGGTGACGATCATCATGCGGTGAAACGCCACAAGTACGCCGGGCTTGTGAGCGTCATCGGCCCGCTCGTTCTCGCACTCTCTTTCCTTGTTGCATTTGCAATCTTCCAGCAGATGCGCTCGGTTTCGATGGAAGCTCCATTTGTGAGGAGCTACTTCAGCTGGATGCCAGCCGGCACCCTCCAGATAGATGCCGCACTTCAGCTCGATCAGCTGTCGATGCTGATGGTCCTGATCATTACGGGGGTCGGAACGCTGATTCACGTGTTCAGCGTCGGCTATATGCGCGACGATCCCGGCTATCCCCGGTACTTCGCGTATCTGAACCTGTTCGTGTTTTTCATGCTGGTCCTTGTGCTTGGCGCCAACTACCCCGTGTTGTTCGTCGGATGGGAGGGCGTCGGACTTTGCTCCTATCTGCTGATCGGCTTCTGGTTTTCGGAAAAAGCCAACGCCGATGCGGGCAAGAAAGCGTTCATCGTGAACCGGATCGGCGATTTCGGGTTCCTCGTCGCGATGTTCCTCCTGTTCGACAACTTCGGGAGGCTCGACTTCGAAGGTGTGAATGCCGCCGCTGCGGGCCTTCCAGTTGGGACCGCACTTCTCACTGCGATCTGCCTCTTCATGTTTCTCGGCTGCGCAGGCAAGAGCGCGCAGATCCCGCTTTATGTCTGGCTTCCGGACGCCATGGCAGGACCGACGCCCGTTTCCGCATTGATCCATGCGGCAACGATGGTGACAGCGGGGGTGTACCTCGTTGCGCGCAGCAACCTGCTGTTTGCGCTCGCTCCGGTTGCGAGTCTCACCGTGGCGCTCGTCGGTGCCGTCACGGCGATCTTTGCGGCGACCATCGGCTTGAAGCAGTGGGACATCAAGAAGGTCCTGGCGTACTCCACCGTATCGCAGCTCGGGTACATGTTCGTGGGCGTGGGAGTCGGCGCATATACGGCGGGTTTATTTCATCTGATGACCCACGCCTTCTTCAAGGCTCTCCTGTTTCTCGGGTCGGGGTCGGTCATCTACGCCCTCCACGCCGCCTACCATCAGACGCACAGCCACGACGATGCTCAGGACATGCGCAACATGGGAGGCCTCAAGCGTTATATGCCGGTCACCTGCGCGTTGATGTGGATCGCGACGCTCGCGATCGCCGGGATTCCCCCTTTTGCAGGGTTTTTCTCGAAGGATGAGATTCTGGGCGCGGCATTCCTTCGCGCGGGAGATTCGACGCTCGCAGGATCGAGCCTTCTGGGGATTCCCGGGAGCACGATTCTATACACTGTCTACGTTCTGGGTGTGGCGTCGGCCCTGCTGACCGCCGTTTACATGTCGCGAATGATGATCTACACGTTCCACGGACCAAACCGTACAGGCGAAGCGGAGAGGGGATACCTGAGGGAGGCCCCGTGGGTAATGACCGGTCCGCTGTTTGTCCTCGGGATACTGAGTGCCGTTGGCGGGTGGTTCAATCTTCCCGAGCTGATCAGGCTTGGGCCCCCGGGAGTTCTCGACCACTGGCTTCACCCAGTGGTTGGCCGCGGTGAGACGATCACTGCAGGTGCGGCGACAGAGACCGTACACGCTGCCAATACGGAAGTGGCGTTGATTGGGCTGGCCGTACTCGTAGCGATTGCGGGCATGGCCTTCGCTGCCTTCCGCCTCAAGCCTGAGCGCCTCGTACCGAAGGCGCAGTCGCCTGAAGAGCAAGGGTTCGAGCGCTTACTCGCGAACAAGTATTTCGTCGACGAGGCATACGATCGCGTCATCGTGAACCCGGCGTATCAGATCTCTCGCAGTGTCCTCTGGCGCGGAATCGATGCCGGACTGATAGACGGGCTGCTCGTGAACGGGAGCTCTTCGCTCGCGCGTGGCTTTGGATGGCTGGGCTCGCGTGTTCAGACCGGTGCCGTTGGCACGTATGCCTGGGTTCTCGTGGCAGGCGTGCTTGCAGTCCTCGGCGCAGTCACACTCAGGTAAGGGAAATGGAAGCCTTTCTCCGCTCGATCGGGTACGACGCCTGGGTTTTGCCTGTGCTGCTAATGATCCCGGTTGCAGGGGCCGCGATTCTCCTTGTGCTTGGCCAGACCACGAGAGGCGACGCGACTGGTGACCGGTCGAATCGCACCGCGCGAATGGTGGCGTTCTCGACCCTGATGGCAGAGTTCCTGGTGTCTCTGGGCCTGTGGTGGACATTCGATCCATCCAATCCGGGATGGCAGTCTGCTGTCGATGCCTCGTGGATACCAATGTGGGGAATCAGGTTCACACTCGGCGTCGACGGAATCGCGCTGGCGATGATTCTCCTCACGACTTTCATCATGCCGCTTTGCGTGCTGGGCAGCTGGACGAGCATCAAGGTGAAGGTTCATACCTATTTCGCCCTGATGCTCATTCTGACGAGTGGCATGCTCGGCGTTTTCATGGCCCGCGACCTCTTCCTTTTCTACGTGATGTGGGAAGTGATGCTCGTGCCGATGTACTTCATCATCGGTATCTGGGGCGGAGAGCGGCGGCTGTACGCGAGCATCAAGTTCTTCATCTATACGATGCTTCCGTCGCTGCTGATGCTCGTCGCGATCCTTTACCTGGCAGTGCACGCGGGCTCGGGCGGGGTGCCGAATTTCAGCTACGACAATCTCCTCACGCATCCGGTGCTTTCGCCTCGAGCAGCTCTGTGGCTGTTCGGCGCCTTCTTCGCAGCGTTCGCGGTGAAGGTGCCGATGTTTCCGTTTCACACCTGGCTGCCGGACGCTCACGTCGAGGCCCCTACCGCCGGGTCGGTGATTCTTGCCGCGATAATGCTGAAGATGGGGACCTTTGGCTTCCTCAGATTCGCGCTGCCGCTCTTTCCAGGGGCCGCAATGAACCCAACTGTCCGCGGGATCATCGTGACGCTCGCCGTCATCGGGATCATTTACGGTGCTCTCGTGGCGATGGTTCAGCCGGACTTCAAGAAGCTGGTCGCGTACTCGTCGGTCAGCCACCTTGGTTTCGTCATGCTCGGGATCTTCGCATTGACGCTCCAGAGCGTGCAGGGCGCCCTTCTGATCATGATCAACCACGGCATTTCGACCGGCGCGTTGTTCCTCCTGATCGGGATGATCTACGAACGGAAACACTCGCGGCAGATCGCGGCGTATGGCGGCATCGCTCGAGTGGTACCGCTCTTCGCGGCGCTCTTGACGCTCGTCTCACTGAGCAGCATCGGACTTCCGGGAACGAACGGCTTCGTCGGTGAATTCCTTGTGCTCGTCGGCTCGTTCCGGCCTTATCCAATCCTCACCACTATTGCAGCAACAGGGGTCATCTTCGCCGCTGCGTATCTCCTCTGGGCAATCCAGCGGATTCTGTTCAATCCGCTCGACAAGAAGGAGAACGAGCACATTCCGGATCTCAACTGGCGGGAGATCGCGATAATGGCGCCGCTTGCCGCGGCGATCATCTGGCTTGGCGTTTATCCCGCGCCTGTGCTCCGCCGCATGGAAATGGCGTCGCACGGACTCGTTACACAGGTGCACAAAGGTGCGACCCTTGCCGCGCGAGCGACGCTGACCACCGTCGCCAGGCGAGATGTGGAGGCCGGACGATGAGGTTCGACCTCTCGGTGCCTTCTCAGCTGATGACCGCGTTTGCGCCGGACATCCTGGTGATGGCCGGTGCGATGATTCTTCTTTTGTGGGCTGCATGGAAACCTGAAAGCGAGTCGCATCAACGCAATGTCGGTGTTGCTTCCATCATCCTCTGTGTTACGGCGATGATTACGATCGCGTTTTACGTTGCTCGCGCAGACACGTCGCTGGCAGGAATAATCGCCGTCGACAACTTCCGCTGGACCGCCGACATCGTGTTCCTCATTGCAACTGTCGGCACGATCGCGCTGTCGATGGACTACAACGCTCGCGAGGGAATTACGGCCGGGGAATCGCATGTTCTGCTCCTGCTTGCCACGTCCGGGATGATGACGCTTGCCGCAGCGAGAGACCTGATGATCGTCTTTCTCGGCATCGAGATCATGTCGGTCGCGGTGTACGTTCTGGCAGGGTTGAACAGGCGAAGCGAGAAGTCAGCCGAGGGGGCGATCAAGTATTTCCTGCTCGGCGCGTTCTCTACCGGGTTTCTGCTGTACGGAATCGCGCTGGTGTACGGCGCCACAGGGTCGACCAACCTCACAGTCATCGGCCAGCGGGTGATGGCGGTGGGACTCAGCTCGAACCTGATGCTCGTTGTGGGTATCGCCCTCCTGCTGATCGGCTTCGGATTCAAGGTCGCACTCGCGCCCTTCCACATGTGGGCCCCGGACGTCTATGAAGGTGCCCCCACGCCGATCACCGCATACATGGCTTCAGCGGTCAAGGCTGCCGCGTTTGTCGGATTCCTCCGCGTATGGCTCGAGGCTTTCTCCGGAGTTACGGCAGGTTGGCACGGCCCGGTATGGTGGCTGGCGGTCACGACGATGGTCCTCGGAAATCTCGTCGCGTTGTCGCAGAAAAACATCAAGAGAATGCTCGCCTATTCGAGCATCGCGCACGCCGGGTACATACTGGTCGCAATTGCGATCGCGACACCTGCCGCGAGCGCGGCTTTCCTGTTCTATCTCCTCGCTTACACGCTTGCGACATTCGGCGCGTTCGGGGTCATCGTCGCGCTCGAGCGAAATGGCGGAGCGCTCCTCAACATCGAGGATTATTCCGGACTGTGGTCAGTTCGTCCCTGGCTCGCGACAGCCATGGCGGTATTCATGCTCGCTCTGCTCGGGTTTCCAATCTTCGGGGGCATCGGGTTCTTTGCGAAGTACTGGATCATCCAGTCCGCGCTCCAGGCGCCGGTCCCGCAGACGAAACTCGCGATCATCCTCGTGATCACGAGCGTGGTTTCGGCTGGCTACTATCTATACGTGGTGATGGTGATGTTCATGCGTCCGCGTGCGGAGAATGCAGTCCCGGTCGCCGCCTCATCGGGATGGACACGATCCGTGATCGCGGCAGCGGCGATCCTGATCCTGGTTCTTGGCATCGTTCCGAACTCCGTCATTCGGTGGACGCAGAGAAGTGGAAACACCGCGCCAGTCGCGGAGGCCCCGCTGGCTGGCGCTGCAGCCTCGACCCTCAGGTAGTCCGTTGCTATCCAGAACCACATTCCGCGAATACGACATTCGCGGCGTGACCGGGAAGGACCTGACACCTGACGTCGCGCGACTCGTTGCTCGCGCGTACGCGTCCTTCCTGCTTCAGCAAGGCGTGCATGGCGAGATCGCCGTCGGAAGGGACAATCGGCCGAGCGGCAATGCGCTTCACGCTGCGCTCGTGGAGGGGCTTCTCGAGAGCGGCCTCGACGTCGTCGACATCGGTGTCGTACCGACCCCGCTGGCCTACTGGGCGCAGCACAAGCTCGGAGTCGTGGGCGGCATCCAGATCACCGGCTCACACAATCCCCCCGAGTTCAATGGCTTCAAGCTCGGGATGGAAACGCGGTCCATCTACGGGGCGGACATTCAGAAGATCTATGACATCGCCGTCGCCGGAGAATTTCCCGCAGGGAAGGGCAGTCTCCGCACGCAGGACGTCATCGCCGACTATGTCGAGGATGTAGGCCAGCGCATCGGAAGAATCTCGCGTGAAATCGACTGTGTAGTAGACTGTGGCAATGGCGCCGGCGCTATAGTCGCAAAAAAGCTGCTGGAGCGTATCGGCGTGCCCGCCA
>DATAIM010000141.1:0-22549 GCA_036262655.1 Gemmatimonadaceae bacterium
ACCTCTGCTTTTCGGGGCCGACCTTGAAGCCGGAGCCGGTTTCCGAGCCCGGGGGGGGCTATTTCATCCCGAATGCGATCGACCTTGGTGGTGCCGTTGTGTTCCCTCCAGAGATGGCAATCGGTGCTACGGCCGATTCGAGTCTCGCCTATCAGCAGGGACGGCTCACGGCGCTTGAAGGGAGAGCGCTCGGAATCCATATCGCTTACGCGCCGGTGCTCGATGTCAACAACAACTCGGCAAATCCCGTTATAAACACCCGATCCTACGGCGAAGACCCGGCGATGGCGGCAAAGCTGGGCGCCGCGTTCATTCAGGGGCTTCAGGCGAATGGGATGATCGCAACCGGCAAGCACTTTCCCGGTCATGGTGATACCGGGATCAACTCACACCTGGCTCTTCCTGTCGTGACTGTCAGCCGAAACAGGCTTGATAGTGTCGAACTGGTACCATTTCGGGAGGCTGTCAAAATCGGCGTAGGAGCGATGATGTCGTTTCACGGCGCGATGCCGGCGCTCGACTCGTCAGGTGTTCCCGGAACGCTTTCGCAGAAGGTGCTCACTGACCTGCTGAGAACGGAGCTTCGCTTCAAGGGAATCATCATTTCCGATGCGATGGACATGGCCGGCGTTCTTACCCAGTATGGCGCGGTCGAGGCGGTCAAGCGTGCTGTCGCCGCGGGGGTGGACATTCTGATTCAGCCACTCGACGTCGCTCAGACAATCGACGCCGTAGTCGGGGGAGTAAAGGAAGGTCGCTATACCGAGGCGCGTCTCGATGAGTCAGTGAGACGGATACTCAAGGCAAAAAAGGATCTGGGTCTCGATCGACGAAAGCTCGTCAGCCTCGATTCCCTGCGGTTCATTGTCGGGGACAGCTCACATGCCGCAATGGCGCGACTGATTGCCGAGAAATCGATAACGCTGGTAAAAGATTCGCTGAGCCAGATACCGCTGGCCGCTACTCCGAATCTTCGTGTTCTCTCGGTAACGGTGGGGCGTCGAACGGATTTATCGGCGGGCATTGCGTTCAACGGAGAGTTGAGGAGCGGCATACGTAATCTTCGGTCGGAGTTCATCGCAGCCGAGGATCCTGCTGCGGATTATGGGCGCCTGGAGCGGCAGGCGGATACGGCTGATGTCGTCATTGTGAGCTCTTATGTGGGTCAGAACTGGGACGCGGTCTCGGCCAGCGCTCCACAAGCGTTTGCATCGTTTGTGCAGAGACTTACGACCAGGGGAAAGCGTCCCATCGTGGTGAGCTTTGGAAATCCATATCTCATGCAGCAGATTCCAGCCGTTCCAGCGTATCTCGTGGCGTGGGGCGGGTTTCCGGCCTCGCAGACATCGGCGGCCCGTGCGCTTCTCGGGAAGCAGGCGATTACCGGAAAGCTCCCGATATCGATACCGCTTGCGAGTCGAACCGTTCCTCGCGGAACAGGAATGACCCGAGCGATCGGCCAGAAATAATCAACTGTCTCTGTTGACTGGGACCCCGGGAAGTCATATATACTTCTCCCGCCTCAATCGCTACTAATTAGCGATTTGCTACCAAACAAAAATCCGAGACTTGACATTAGTCACAGGCAGTGACTAATTCGCTATTACAATGTCCGACCGCCGAGTTCGGAAGGCATCATATACGATCGACCTCGTACTCCTGACAGCGGTTGGCGGCCAGCTCGCCGTCCTCCTTTGTCGCTCACCGGAGGGGCGCGAGAAGTGGATGCTGCCGTGGGATGCTGCCCGACAGGCCGAGACGATGGAAGCGACCGCAGCGCGGATTGCGAAGACGGCCGGGACGGGTGAGCCCACATGGCTCGAGCAGGTCGGCGCATTCGGCGACGCAAAGAGGCATCCGGGCGAGTCAGAGCTTTCTGTGGGCTATGCCGGGTTGATTCCAATGGGAACGCCTTCCCCGGTTGGCGGTGTGTACGCCTGGTTTCCCGTGGCTGACGTACCGCAGCTCACGCCGAGACAGAGGTTGATGCTTGACGAGGCCGTGAAGATGATCCGGGGGCGGATGGACCAGTCTCCGGTGGCCTTCCGGCTCCTCCCGCAAATGTTTACGCTCACTGAGCTACAGCAGGTTTATGAGCTGCTGCTGGCTAAGAGGTTGCACAAGGCGAGCTTCCGTCGTGCGCTTCAGGCTGCCTGGCTGGTGGAGCCGACCGACGAATGGCGGAGTGAGGGGAGGGGACGGCCCGCCCAGCTTTACCGGTATGCCCCGAGGAAACGCCGTCCGGCCCAGCGGGGTATCAGACTCGACCTTCTTTCGTCCTAAGAGAAAACGGTTATTCCGGAAATCGATGGATTCTGGCACATATTGCTTTCCGGGTGTATTAGTTGCAATGTGTACCTAAGGTTTAATTAGCCTCCCTCTCGGAGACCAATGCTCGCATACCTGGACAGCCTCTGCGCTGCACTGTTGGCGAGAGACACATCCGAAATTAGGCGGCTCCTGGCCCACCCCATGGCGCAGGATCTGCCCCGGCGCGTCCGCGAGGAAGCTGTCGCCATATCGCGAGCCGGACGCCGGAGCTTCATCGCGCCCGTCAACGCGCTGCACCTGTACTACAAGTTGACGCACATGGTCGATGAGTCCAGTGATCCCACCTTCGACAACGCGCCTCGCACCGAGCCTCCCGAAAAAACAGACCAGCTCGATCTGCCGCTGAGAAAAGTCAGCTCCCGCTGATCACACCGGCGCCCTACACGAGGGCGCGCAGCGAATTCTTCTTCTTCATCGGACCGCTCCAGATGTCACCCCGTTCGGCAAAGCGCTGCGGTGCGGTCTCGATGGTGAATTCGCGTGGGTCCAGATCGTCGTCGAGCTCTTCCCAGGCAAGTGGTGTTGAGACAAGAGCGTCCGGGTTCGCGCGCGCTGAATACGCTCCTGCGACAGTTTTCCCGATGATGTTCTGGAGATAGTCGACGTAGACCGTTGCTGCGCCGCGCGCTTTCACCGACCTCTCGATGGTGGCGACCTTCGGGTGTGTCTCGCTTACCTTGGTCGCCACGATCTGTGCGAGGATCGTTGCCGCCTCGTTGGGAGTGTCCGGTGGAAGGGGCATGTAGATGTGGAGGCCCGAGGAGCCTGAGGTCTTGAGAGCTCCGTGAAGGCCGAGCTCGTCCATCACCTCCTTTGCCCAGTGCGCGACCTCTACGACACGTTTGAAGGGCGCGCGAGGGCCGGGGTCCAGATCGATGATGCTGTAGTCCGCATGGTCCAGGGACTGCACGCGTGAGTGCCAGGGATCAACAGAGACCGCGCCTAGCTGGATCGTGTAGAGCAGGGTGGCAAGATCGCCACCGACGATTCGAAGGTTGGTGGAACCTCCCTGTGTGTGAATGACTTCAGTTCGGACGACATCTGGCGTCTCCCCCGCGTTCTGCTGGAAGAAGGACTGGCCGGTCACCCCATTAGGGAATCGCTTGAGTACCAGCGGGCGGTCTGCCATGACTGGGAGCACGAGGGGCGCAACAGTCACGTAATACCGCATCAAGTCGCCCTTCGTGAGCTTCTTGCCCGGGAAGAACACCTTGTCGAGGTTTGTAACGTCGAGCGCGACGTCCGGGGCAATCTCGACCCTTCCAGAAGCGTTATCGCCCTCTATCTCGCCCAGGCGGGTGATGATTTTGTCCCGCACCCGCGCATTGGCGCCTTTAGCTCCACGCCCCGCGGGCTTCGCGTCCGACTGAACGGTTCGCTGGGCGTAGATCCGCCGGCGCGCGGACGACTTCGAGGCGGTGTTCCCCGAGGGCTTCGGATTCACCTTTTTCGGGGCGCCATTCTTTTTCTGCATGCTGGTGCTCTCGATTCCGACTTCGCTTGCCTTCTTGTCATCGCGCGTGCCCAGGAAAATCGGCTGGCGCAGTTTGCCGTCGCCGGTCCACTCGCTGAACTTCACTTCGACAACGACGTGGGGCTTCACCCAGTGAGCCCGCTCGTTCGTTTTCGGAGTCTCCTCGAAAGGCGACTTTGGAATTTCGAGCGGTGCAAGCTTTTTATACATCTCTGCGAGTCCCGCGCCAGTGAATCCGCCGCCCGTATGTCCGACATAGATGAACCGGTTGCGATCGAAGTAGCCCAGGAGCAGCGCCCCGATATGCTGCCGTGAATTGCGGGGCTCGGTAAATCCCCCAACCACGAATTCCTGCCTGAACTCTATTTTGAGCTTGAGCCACGAACGCGAGCGATTACCGGGCTCGTAGACGGAATCTGTGCGCTTCGCGATGATTCCTTCCCAACCCTGCTTACGTGCGAGAGCGAGCATTTTCTCCCCGTCGCCTTCGATCGATTCCGTAATCCGGATCTCCGCGCTCGTCACCTTGCCCAGCTCCTTGACCAGACGTGCCCGGCGTTTCACCCACGGATCGCGAACCAGGATCTCGTCGCCGGCGAGCAGGATATCGAACAGCACGAAAGCCGCGGGAGTCGATGAACGGTGGCGCTGAATGATGTGAGTCTCCTTTACGTGCATGCGGCTCTGGAGCTCCTGAAAACGGCCCGGCTCTCCGGCAATGAGCGCGACGATCTCGCCATCGAGAACGAACGCCTTCCTTTTTTTCCGGCCGATCTGTAGAAGAGCCTCGACCACTTCCGGAAACTGTACCGACTTGTCCTTGCCATTTCGTGTTATCAGCCGCACGTCATCGTCGGTCACGAAGGCGAGTACACGGATACCATCGTATTTCGGCTCGAAAGCCCAGCCTCCACCGGGAACGGTGGTGCCGATCGATGCATACATCGGCTCCAGCTGCTTCGCGATGGCCGAGATTTGTGCTGAATCCGAGGCGGCGGCCGTCCTGGCTGGTGTTCTTGCAGCTCTCGTAACTGTGGTCCCTGACGCTTTTTTCGGACTCTCTTTCGGGGTTCTGTTGCTATGCCACACTCTGCTTTTCCCTTCAGTGATTTCATCCATGGTGCGCCCGGTGGTCACCGAGGTCAGGTTGCCGGCCACAATGTCTTCGTCCGATGCAAACTCGTCGCGATGCTTGATGAACAGCCATTGCGGCTTGGCGGACGTCGATCCATCGCGCGAATACTTCATTCGGACCAGTGCCCATGAGCCTCGCATTCGGTTGCCGAAGAAGGTGACCTTGAGGTCTCCCTTTTCGTACCTCTCGCGCAGGACCTCTTCAGCCTGCTCCGGCGGAACGCCGTCGGCTGTATACGTGCCTGTGTCCCACAACATGACCGTTCCGCCGCCGTATTCACCCTGCGGGATCGTTCCCTCGAACTCGTTGTAGCTGACAGGGTGATCTTCGACCTGCATCGCGAGGCGTTTTACCGAAGGGTCCGTACTGGGTCCTTTGGGGACTGCCCAGCTCTTCATTACGCCATCAAGTTCGAGTCTCAAATCGAAATGGAGGTGTGACGCAGCGTGCTTCTGTATTACGAAGCGCAACCGTCCTTCGCCCGGCGACTCTGCGTCTCCGGACGGCTCTCCAGTCTTTGTGAAATCGCGTTTGCGACGATACTCGGCGAGCTGTTGTCGGGCGCTCCGGCCTGATCCGCTACTCGCCACGAGCGCGCGTTACGCTGTCTTGCGCTTGCTCGGGCGGGCGCGCTTGGCGGGCGCAGCACGCTTGCCCTTTGCGCCGTTTTTCTTCGCGGTCCCCTGCTCGAGGCTGGCCCGCAGACGTGACATCAGGTCGAGCACACCCGTGTCAGGAGCTTCCTCCTCGGGCTCTTCGAGCTTGACCTTTTTGCCCTTCATCTTCGCCTTGATGATCTTCATCAGGTTCGATCGATAGTCGTCGGTGTAACGACTCGGATCAAAGGGCTCTGCAAGGTTATCAATGAGCTGCTCGGCCATTGCAAGCTCCTGCGGCCGCACATTGTCGCGGCTGGGGAAGCTGTACTCGTCGGCGTTCACGAGCTCGTTCGAGAAGCGCATGATCTCGAGCACGAGCGCCTCTCCGACGACCTTGATGCCGGCCAGGTGTTGCGACTGCCGAATTATGATCTTGCCGATGCCCACGGCGCCGGTGGAGCGAACAGCTTCCCGCAGAAGCGCGTAGGATTTTTCGGCGCCTTTTGCCGGAATGAGATAATAAGGCGTCTCGAAGTAGCGGGGATCGATCTCGTCTTCCTTGACGAAGTCGATGATGTCGATGGTCTTCGACCCTTCAATCGCAGCGGCCTTGAAATCGTCATCCGTCATGACGATGAACTTGCCCTTTTCGTACTCGTAGCCCTTCACGATCTCGTTCCATGGAACGGGCTCGCCCTCAGCCTGACACACGCGCTCGTACTTTACGGGCGAAAGATCTTCCTCGTGAAGAAGCCGAAAGCTGATGTGGTCCGCGCGGACGGCCGTTCGCAACTCAACCGGGATATTGACGAGTCCGAATGCCAGTGAGCCCTTCCAGATCGCGGCCATTTGCTCTCCTTGAAAATGCTTCTGTTGGCTGTGAAAGAAAGCAAAGAGGGTGCCGCTGTGGAAAAGCATTTTTGTGATGGGAGAGAGCAAAAGAGAAGCCCCGGGGTTTGCCCGGGGCTTTGGGAAGTCGAGGATTGTTTCTCTTTTTTGTTTCAGGCTTTGGTAACGTCCGCTGCCTGGGGCCCTTTCTGTCCCTGAACTACCTCGAACTCGACCTTATCGCCTTCGGCGAGCGACTTGAAACCCGAGCCGGAGATTGCGCTGAAGTGGACGAAGACATCGGGACCGCCTTCTCTGGAGATGAACCCGAAACCCTTCGCGTCGTTGAACCACTTCACTGTGCCGGTAATGCGTGCCATAACTCTTTCCTTTCCCCTCTCAGGGGTCTGACTGTAACCACTGTGCGTCGGACGGGGCGCATCAGTGTATTCGGGCCGGAATCTCTGACTGTCATCGTTCCGGAACCGGGATCATCGCCGCCGCGCGCGCCCTCGAAAGCTGCCCCTGCGAGGGCGTGTGATCTGTCCTGCCAATGCGGGCAAGTTTTGTGCACCTGTCGGGTGGCCGCGACGCGCTCGCCGCGTTCAGGCGGCACCCGCTGCGCTGACCACGTATTTCGCGGTCCGGCCGCAGCTGCGACAACGGAGAGTGACGTGTGACAGAGGCGTGGGTGGATAACGTGCCGGATCTCTCTCGATCGATCCCGAACAGGAGGGGCAGCTGAGCGGACCACCCGAACGGTCGCTGTTGATAAGGTGAAGTACTTGAGCGGGGTTGTACGTGTTTGGACGAGGCTTTCGCATCGTTCCTCCGGCGGCTCGCACTCTCGTGCCACCGTGGAGAGTGTTTACCTCACTGTGGGAGTCGCCCTTGTACGACAAGGCCATGTGAAGAGAGCGAGAGGCCATGCCCTGCTTCTTCTGATCGTCCTCGCCGCCGGATGCGGACCTCGCGCCCACATCCCGTTGCGACCCATTGATTTGCAAGGCGCGCTCGCACAAACCGATAGTGGCGCTATACTGGCGCGCAGCCTCGCTCCGGTTTTGTACCTACAGCGGGACGAAAGGTTCCCGCTGTCACGCGTGGTTGCGGTCCTGCACCCCTCCAAGCCCGTCATCGCGTACCACCTCCTGTGGAGGGACGACGTGAACGGAGCATGGATTCCGTTCACCGTTCCAACCGACGAAGAGATCATCTGGGTCCGTTACGACAGTACGGGCGCGCCGACGGACGTCTGGACCTACTGGCACGGGACGATCCTTCACGCTCCATGGCCCAGATCACAGGTATCGATCAACGTCCAGTGGGGGAAGCATGGATCGATGCCGCGCGGTCTGATCGAGAGCACTCTCCCAAAGCCGAGAACCCTCAACTTCTTTTTCGCGGCGACGAAGTTTCTCGTTGCTGACCAGATCCTCTCGCGGGCGATGCGGGGCGGACCTGCAACCTTTCCATATGACTATGCCCGTTACAGGGAGTTTTCCCGCGAGATGGCACTGACGAACCGTCTCGATGCGATAGCTCGTGGTGAAAACCCGGTGGATGTGCTGATGGCAGTATTCGGAAAAAAATATTCCCGAAAGCCTGGCTGGCCGAAGGGTTTATAGGCGACCTCAGGTCGCGTAGACGATGTCGCCCTCCTCGTCGATGCCAATCTCGTGGTGCATTCCGCAGACGCCGCACGTTTTGGTGATGTGCCACACCTCGCCCAGAACTTTTCGGTTCGACTCGGAGGCGGGCTTCACTTTCAGCTTCTTGAAGCTGTACTCACCGCAGTGATCGCAGGGATGACTGCGCGCGATTCTCTCAGCACGTTCCTGGCTGATTTCCGTCAACCGAGCTTCCGAGGTGTTTCGGATCCTGATGTGCTCTGCTCTTCGCCTCTCCCGACACTGGGGACGCCCCCACGGCCGATCAGCTCTCTCAACCCGCCAATCGCTCCCATCACTCCCGCAGCCTCCGCAGGAAGAAATATCGTCGAGTTCTTTCCCTGGGCGAGCGTCGGAAGGGCCTCGAGATATTTCATGCCGAGGAGATACATAGCGGCCTGACCCTCGGGAAGCGCTGACGCAATCTTCTGAATGGCCTCGGCCTCGGCGTTTGCCATTGCGAGACGTGCTTCGGCGAGGCCGTGGGCGCGGAGGATTGCTGCGTCCTTTTCGCCTTCTGCGCGCCGAACCTGAGATTCCCGGACACCCTCGGCTTCCAGGATCGCGGCACGCTTGCCCGCTTCAGCATTCGTAACGGCGGCACGCCGCTCCCTCTCGGCCCGCATTTGCAGCTCCATGGACTGCTGAATATCACGTGGCGGCTCGATCGCCTGAAGCTCAACGCGCGTCACGTCGACGCCCCAGCCGATCGACGCTTCCTCGATTACTTCGCGCATCCGCTTGTTGATGACATCGCGACTCCCGAGTGTTGCATCCAGCTCCATCTCACCGACGATGTTGCGCAGGGTCGTGCGGGTGAGCGTCTCGAGCGCATAGGGAAGGTTCTGGACCGAGTATGTCGCTTTCTGCGGGTCAGCAACGCGGTAGTAGATCACGGCGTCGATGTCGATCGTGACATTGTCCTTCGTGATTACGGGCTGGCTCGGAAAGTTGAGCACCTGCTCACGGAGGTCGATACGCGCCGTATGCCCTGACGTCACGCGCTTCACACCAGTGACGTCACTCTCGAAGTAGCGGACATCTATGGTGCGGGGCACTTCGACGAACGGGAGGAGAATATTGAGACCCGAGCGAGCAACACGGTGAAAGCGCCCCAGACGTTCGACTACCATCACCTCCGCTTGCCCGACGATCTTGAACGATTTGCTCGCTACCCAGACAGCAAGCGCCGCTACAACGCCGAGAACGATCAGGCTGCCAGTCATACAGTGCTCCGTTCGAGAGTTTCCCCGACGGGTATAATGCAGAAAAAAACGCCACCACGTAATTACGTGGTGGCGTTGCGGATGCTTCCCGTGCTAGTGATTCGCCGACGCGGTCTGCTGGCGGAGAACGGCATCGAACAGCGCACGCTGTGTGGTTCCGGAGCGCAGCAGCTCGAGTGATCGCCGAAGCTGTGCATCGTCGGCGACATCGCGCCGTTTGGCGGTCGAATCTCCGAAGGAGATACGTGCGATGCTCGAGCCGAGGAGGCGGTCGATCTCGGATCCACCGGCCTGGAACTGGGCCTTGTCGATCTTCACGCCCTGTGTAACGAGCCGGTTGTAAAACTCATCTCTCCAGGCTTTCGAGACGACGAAATCCGGTTTCACTTTGCCCTTTTGCTCGACAGCATAGTTGATCAGCGTCGTGCGGACCACCTGCGCTTTCGGCGCGAGCGCAGTGAGAAGCTTCTGTTCGTCACTGGTCAGCGTATCCGGCTGAACGATGATATCAGGCGTCACCGCTCCTCCACCGTAAACCGTCCGTCCGGCGTCCGACTTGAACCGGGGGCGCGACTTCCGGACGGAATCGGTTTCCATGGAATCCGGCAGCACTTCAACGAACGACCCGTCAGGAAGCAGCTTCCGCTCTTTCTGAATGGACCGGCCGCTCGGCGTGTACCATTTGGCCGTCGTCATCTTGAGCGCATATCCGCCATCGAGGGGATAAACAGTCTGTACCAATCCCTTTCCAAAGGATGTGGTTCCGACTATCACGGCCCGATCGTGGTCCTGCAGCGCACCCGCGACGATCTCTGACGCGGACGCTGTTCGGCCGTCGGTCAAAACAATGAGCGGAATTTCTGGAACGGTCGGGTTGTCCGTTGCATAGAGAACTTCCTGATATCCAGCGCGACCGCGGACGCTCGAGATTTCCATTCCCTTTTTGAGGAAGAGGTTGGCGACGGTTGCGGACTGCTCCAGGTAACCCCCTCCATTCCCGCGCAGATCGATCACCAGGCCTTTCGCACCTTCAGAGGAAAGCCGCCTGATCGAGGTTTCCAGTTCCTCCGTCGCTGTTTCGTTGAACTGCTGCAGAGGGATGTAGCCGATCTTGCCATCGAGCATGATCGCATATGGAACAGCTGGAATCCGTACGTTCGCGCGAGTGAAGGACACCGGAATTGGCTCGGCGACACCGGCACGCAGGAACTTCACGTTGACCTTCGTTCCCGGCTTACCCTTCAGTACATCGGAGACCTGGCTGGTGGTCCAGCCGCGGGTGTTTGCGGTATCGACCTGAATGATGCGGTCGCCTTCCATCACTCCAGCGCCCTCCGCCGGCGTGTGCGGGAAGACGCGCTGAACGGTGATGAAGCCCTGGACTTCGCCGATCTCCATGCCAACTCCGCCGTACTTTCCACCAGTGGTGGCGTTGAAGGATGCGAGCTCCTTGGGTGAAAGGAGGACGGAGTACGGGTCGTTCAGCTCGTGAACCAGACCGCGGGCGGCTTTCTCGTAGAGGGCGGCAGCGTCGACGCTGTCGACAAAACGGCCAGACACGATAGTCAGCACCTGATCGAGGAGACGGGCTCCGTCATTGGCCGCCTTGTCCTGCGATGCAAACGCACCGGCGATGAGGGGGGCGGCGACGATCCCGATGAGCAATAGTTTGCGACGATTCAGCATGCTGGCCTGCTTGAAGGTAGGTCTATCTCAAGGTAGTAAGTACGCTACGAAACTGTCAGGGTTCCGCGCGTTGAGCGGTAAGGCTCATGTTGGACACGTTGACGGAGCTATCCGTTTCTCTGTGCCAGCGTGTAGTCCACGAGCCAGTCGCGATCGACTTGCCGAAAAACGGCACTTCGCACGACTCCCGCTCCAACAAGCATCTCGTGTGCCGGTTGGAGGACGCGTTGAAGGTGAGAGGGGTAGCGTTGCGCGAGCGGCAGCTGCTGCGCGAGCTGCTCGAGCCCAACGCGCCAGGTGACGGTGCTCAGCTCGCGGGCTACTTCGATCAGCCGGTAGAGGCGGCGTGCAACCGGGCTGGTGAGCGACTGGTACAGGATGGACGACAACCTGACCGAGCACCCGGCTGCGATGTTCTCGCGGAGGAGCGGTGAGATCGAAACGCGCGCATCGCCCGGCTCCGATGCCGTCAGCACGGGAAACAGCGTGAATTGTTCGCGGTCGGCGAGTCGTCTGCGCTCGATCGCGACGGAGCTCAGGATAGTGAAGCGATCGTCCAGCGGGGACTCGCTGCGGGCGGTGACATAAACGCCGGAGGATTCCAGAGTCGTCCGCTCGAGTCGAGTGAGCGCCGAGCGAAGCTGCTCGTAGGTGCGGCCATCGACCCTTCTGGCGATGGAACGGAGAAACGAGTGAAGAGTGAATGAGATCGTGCCGTCGTCCGGAAAGCCTTCCTCCGAGTAGCGTCGCAGGATCTCAACGTACACGTCCTGATCGAACGTGCCGGGCAGGCGATCGCCGGGCGATGGAAGGACCCTCCAGCGTCCGCCGGACGCCGGGAGATATGTTATGGTCGATTCGTCGGCTGAATCGCTAAGCCGGAAAATTGGAAGCGCTTCGAGCGACCGGTCGAGATGGATGGCCCGGCTCACCGAACGTCTACGGGCTGGGAGAGGCATGTCAGGTGAAACTGTTGCAACTACAGAGACGCGGCAAGGAGCGGAAGTCTGGCCCGTTCATTGATCATTCCCGAGGAAACACACTGGAGGCGACGGTCCGATGGGGATTCTGAAGTACACGCTGTTGACGATGCTGGTGGTGCTGCTCCTGGTGATGATGCTCATCGGAGTACTCTCGGTTACGCGCGGTGCAACTGTGCGGACGGTGATTGCGGAAGGAGACCGCGAAGGTCCGCCGCAGATAAGCGATCCGCTTTTCCCGAGAACCATCGAACTTTTTACCGGGACGCACATCGAACCAGGGAACAGGATCGACCTGCTGCTCAACGGTGAAGGCACGTATCCACCCCTCTGGAAGGACCTCGCGTCGGCGACGAGAACGATCACCGTGCAGCTCTACTACTCGCAGCCGGGGGCGGTGGCTGACACGATGGCGAAGTACCTGTCAGAGCGGGCGAAGGCGGGTGTGCGGGTTCTTGTGCTGCTCGACGCATTCGGATCGCAGCCATTGGGAGAAAAGTGGCTGACCGGGTTGAGGAACGCCGGGGTCGAGGTCGCCTGGCTCCGACCACTGAAGTGGTACACCCTGCATAAGGCAGCCCAGCGGTCACACGTCCGGGTCGTTGTGGTAGATGGACGCGTGGGGTATACCGGCGGATTCGGGCTCGCGGATTACTGGCTCGGTGATGGCCGGCACGATGGGCAGTGGCGTGAAACGAACGTCAGGTTCAGCGGGCCGACGGTTGCGGCCCTTCAGGCGGCGTTTGCCTCCGGCTGGGCGGAGACGACCGGAGAGTTGCTGACTGGTGATCTGTTCTTTCCGCCGGGGTCATTTCAGAATGAGGGGAGCGTGAATGCGGGCTTGATGCATAGCCTGCCGACCATTGGCAGCACGCCGGCGGAGCGATTCCTCGCGCTGACAATCGCCGGTGCGAGAAAGACTCTCTACATATCGAACTCGTACTTCGTCCCGAACGACGACTTCTGCAAGCTGTTGATAAACCAGGCGAAGCGTGGCGTGGATGTCCGCGTTCTCACTGTCAGCTCCAAGACCGATGTAAAAAGCACATGGTACGCAGGCCGGGCTCTGTACGAGAAGCTGCTGGAAGGAGGAGTAAAGATCTACGAGTACAAGCCGGCGATGATGCATGCGAAGACAATCGTGGTCGACGGGCTCTGGTCGGCCGTTGGATCGATGAACTTCGACAACCGCTCGATAGCGTTCAACAATGAATCCCAGATAGTGTCGCTCGATCCGGTGATGGGTGGGCGAATGAATGAAGTCTTCCTCGAGGACATCAAGTACTCGGACGAGATCGATCTGGAGAATTTCCGCAAGCGCCCATGGACGGGGAAAGTGCTCGAGTGGGGCGCACAGAAGCTGCGGCGCGTTTTGTAAATGAATCGCGGATTTCACCCCATCGTCAGAAAGTGGTTCGCCGATACGCTTGGGAAGCCAAGCGAGCCGCAGCGAATGGGGTGGCCCGCGATTGCGAGTGGAAGCAATACGCTGATCCTGGCGCCGACGGGAACCGGAAAAACGCTTGCCGCTTTTTTGTGGGAACTCAACGCGTTGATCAAGCAGGGGATGAATGAACCGCTCGGAAACGGAGTCCATCTTCTGTATATCTCTCCGCTCAAGGCGCTCAATAACGACATTCAGCGGAATCTCGAGGCGCCGCTGGCCGAGCTGCGAGCCCGTTTTGAAGCGGAAGGAAAGGCGTTTCCTGAAATCCGGGTAGCCGTTCGAACAGGGGACACGCCTCCCGCGGCTCGCGCCCGAATGCTGAGAAAAGCTCCGCACATTCTGATCACGACCCCCGAGTCGCTGAACATCATGCTGACGAGTCTTCGGGGCAGGGGAATGTTTCACTCCACGCGAGCTGTGATCATCGACGAGATCCATGCGATCGCCGGGAGCAAGCGGGGTGCGCACCTCGCACTCACGCTGGAAAGACTCGAGGCTCTGACCGGGCAGGCCCCGCAGCGGATCGGTCTTTCCGCAACGCAACGGCCACTCGACGAGGTCGCGCGATTTCTTGGCGGATGCGAGCGCGGTGCGGGGGACGAGCCGGCGTTCAGGCAGGTGGCGGTAGTGGACTGTGGTCTGACGAAAAAAATGGAGATAACAGTTCAGTCCCCGGTTCCGGACCTCGGCAATGTCGGGGGCAGTGTATGGCCCGCCGTCGCGCCGCTTGTGCTGGAGCACATCCGCGCCTGGCGCACGACGCTGGTATTCGTGAACAATCGCGCGCAGGCGGAAAAAATGGCCGGCCGCGTGAACGCTCTTGCCGAGGAAGAAATCGCGCAGCCTTATCACGGCTCGCTGTCACGGGAGAGGCGGCACATGCTCGAAGAGCGGCTCAAGGCGGGTGCGCTTCGCGCGCTCGTTACCACGAGCTCTCTGGAGCTTGGAATCGACATCGGTTCCGTAGATCTGGTGATTCAGCTTCAGTCACCCAAACGGGTTGCTGCGGCGTTGCAGAGAATCGGCCGCGCCGGTCACACACTGGGTGTTGCGAGCCGTGGTGTGCTGGTGCCGACCTTCCGCGACGATGCGATGGAGATTGCCGCGATCGTTGCCGCGATGCGGGGCGGTGAAGTCGAGCCGACGAAGGTCGTTCAGAATGCGCTCGATGTTCTCGCCCAGGTGATTGTAGCTGCGGCTGCCGTCGACGACTGGACAGCACGCGATCTGTTCGATCTGGCGAGACGCGCCTACCCCTATCACCGACTCAGTCGTTCTGCATTCGACGAAGTATTGTCGATGCTGTCGGGCAAATATCCGTCCGACATTGCCGGCGAGCTCGAGGCGCGCCTGACGTGGGATCGCGTGACGGACCGTGTCACGGGTGATCGGGCCGCACGGATGACCGCCGTGATCTCGGGTGGCACCATCCCCGACCGCGGGCTTTACACTGTCAACCTTCCGGACAGGACCCGACTTGGAGAGCTCGACGAAGAATTCGTTCACGAGTCGCGTGTCGGTGACGTGTTTCAGCTTGGATCGACAACGTGGCGCATTGCGGCGATCGAGCATGACAGAGTTATCGTGAATCCTGCTCCGGGATCCGCGGCCCGAATGCCGTTCTGGCACGGCGAGTACGGGGCGCGGTCACTCGATCTGAGCCACAGGGTTGGCGAACTGCGCCGGGAGCTCGCCGAAGGAGCCGCTGCCGATGCACTGAAGAAGAAATACGCGTGTGACGATGCGACAGCACACTCTCTGTCGCAGTACGTCGGAGCGCAGCGCGCAGCGACCGGAGTGGTGCCCGATGACAAGACAATTGTTGTGGAGCACTTCCGCGACGAGACTGGGTCGCTGCGGATTGTTCTGCATGCGGCATTCGGTGGGCGCGTGAATGCACCGTGGGGAATGGCGCTTGCGCAGCGCGCGCGCGAACAGCTCGACGGAGCGGATGTACAGGTTCAAACCACCGACGACGGCGTGATGCTGCGTCTCCCCGACCTCGGCAGAGCTGCACCCGTGATGTCGCTGCTTGGCCTGTCAGCGGCAGAAGCCGAGCAGCTCGTGATGGAAGAGGTCGGATCGACTTCGCTCTTTGGGGCTCGTTTCCGAATGAACGCAGCGCGGGCTCTGCTGCTACCTCGAGGTAACCCGAGGCGGCGAATGCCGCTGTGGCTTCAGCGTCTCAAGGCGCTCGACCTGCTTCAAACCGTTCAACAGTTCCCGAGCTTTCCCGTACTCGTCGAGACGTACCGTGACGTTCTGCAGGATGCGTTCGACATGCCGGGTCTCAAGAGCGTTCTCGAAAAAGTCGAAAGCGGTGCGATCAGCGTTCATGTGGTGCAGACGGAGGCTCCCTCGCCATTTGCGGCGAGTCTTCAGTTCGGGTTCGTCATGGACTGGCTGTACGGGGATGACACTCCGCGGGCGGAGCAGCGCGCGGCCCTGTTGTCGATCGATCGATCGCTTCTCGGCGAGGTGATGGGAGAAGAAGCAGGCGATGACCTGACGCTGGATGCAATCCGACAAATAGTTGCGGAACGGAGTGGTTACGCAGCCGGCAGACGCGCGAGAAGCGCCGATGAGCTGGCCCATCTGCTTGACCGGGCCGGCGATCTCACGATCGATGAGCTTGCATCACGCATTGGGACTTCGGACGAAGGTGTTCGAGGCGATCCATTCAACGAGCTCGTGTCCAGCCGCCGAGCGGTAATGGTTCGCCTGGGAACAGAGAGGGAGTGGCGATTCATCCTGGCGGAGTCGTATCCAAGGTATCTGAGCGCGTTTGGCGCGGAGGAAATGGGTATCGTCAGTGTGCCCGCGACTGGGGGGAGTGGGTCGGGCTTCGCCGACAACCAGGTCGAGGTGAGCGCGGAAGAGGGAATTCCGGAGGTCCTCCGCTACGGAGCGATGACGCAGGGAGCGGCGCGCAGGGAGATACTGGCCCGGTTCGTCGCGCTATCAGGTCCCGTTACCGTGAACGAGATTCGCCGTCGATACGCGTTGGACGAGCGCTGGATCGAGATGCGCTTAACCGAGTGGCAGCGGACAGCGAAGCTCGTTCGCGGAAAATTCCGGGCTGAGGTTACAGAGCCGGAGTGGTGTTCCCGGCGTGTCGCGGAAGTGGGGCGACGCCGCGCGCTCGCTGCGCTTCGGCGACAGATAGAAGCGGTGGACTTCCCCGTCTTTGCAGAGTTGGTGCAGCGGTGGCAGCATGTCGACCCTCGCGATGTTTTGAATGGGGCGGAAGGAGTCGCAGCTGCAATGCAACAGCTCTACGGTGTTTCGCGTCCCGCGAAATCGTGGGAGCGGGATTATCTGCGCGCCCGAGTGCCGGGCTACGATCCCTCCTGGCTATCACCATTGCTTAGCAGCGGGGAAGCAGTCTGGGCGGGAGAGGCAAGCCCGGGTTCAAAGTCGGAGACGACCGTCCTCGTTCGACTTCGTTTTTTTCGTAGAGGAACCGGAGCTCTCTGGCTCGACGATAATGCGGGTGACCAGAGCGCTATCGAAAAGCTGGACGATGCGGCGCGCAAGGTTCTGGAGGTGGTCGAGCGAGAGGGTGCGCCATTTACTACTGACATCGAAGCAGTAACGGGCATGAGCTCGCTCGCCGTAAAGGAAGCACTGCGTGATCTTTCAGCGAATGGCCTGGTCACCAACGACACGGCCGAGGCCATGCGGGAAATCATCAGGTGGAAACCCCTCGTCCCGCGTGGTCCGGACCCGACTCGCTGGCTGCCGCCCGATTACACACCGTCTGCAAACCGGTACGTGGTCCAGCGACGGCCGAATTTGAGAAGGCTTCCCAAATGGCGAAGGCCGGACAAGCCAGGGGGAATGTCGGCTAACTGGGGCGGGCGGTGGTCGGTGGTCCACCGCTTGGCGATATTGGGCCGCTCGCCACCAGAAGAGGAAAAAGCTGTTGCTATTGCGCGATACTGGCTTGATAGATATGGCATAGTGGCGCGAGAATTATGGAGAAGGGAGCGACCGCCCACAGGCTGGCGGGCAATATACCACGAGCTCAAACGCCTCGAATTCCGAGGTGAGGTCCGCAGGGGGTACTTCGTAAAAGGGCTTGGAGGAGCACAATTCGCGACTGCATCAGCGGTGGAGCTTCTTCGGGCCGTCGCGTCTGAAGACGCTTCAACGAAACCGTACGTTGTGCTCGCTGCCAGCGACCCCGCGAACGTCTATAACTTTCCTCTCGAGCTTGCGGATATCGACCAGCTATCGAGGCCGAGAGGAGCAGGCGCCCTGATTGTCACGAGGGGAGGGCGCGTAGCGCTCGCTGTCGAAGGAAGAGGGCGACGGGTCGTCGCAGCGGAATGGATGACCAAGTCTGAAATTACGAGCGCCAAGCAACAACTGGCCGAGCATCTGCGTGGAGAAAAAGGGGCGCGTTACCTGATGCTCCCCGATATCGGACCAGAAGGCCGAGCTATCTGATGTCTGCGCGCCCCAGCGCTGCGCGAACTGCTTCGCGCATGGCAATCACCGCCTCATCACGAGCCGCCGGACTGTCTTCCCGAATGTGCAGCTCGATCCCATCGGCGACAGGTGTACGCCGCCACGAATATGTGTTCGGGTCATCGCGCTCGACAGTATTGTCGGCCCCGGCATTCAGTGCAGGTGCGAGGGAAGTCGCGATACGGCGCTCGAGAGAGTCGCCCGTTACGTCCTTCATTTCCTGCTTGATCTTCTCGAGGCTTTGACCTTCACGCTGCCTGATCTTGATGGAGAGCAACTGAAGCAAATGCCGGTAGTTGTATGTTGCAGCTGTGCCAGTGCCTTCCGGGCGGTCGAGTAATCCACTTGCAACGTAAAACCTGATCGAGCGCGCGCTTGGCGCGGCGCGAGCGGACGCATTGGTCGGCCGCATCCCTGCAGCGTCGACTAAAGCTGTGACGTGGGCGGCGAGGCCTCGGGCGTTCCAGGGAGCGTGACGAGAGTGGGCGCGGAGGAGAGAGACAGCCGATTCAGCCATGTTGATAGGATAACATTAAAATCGTCAGGACGCTCGTCGTGCGGGAGATCACCGGCGGGAGTGAGAACTGCGAGCTCAAGGTCGCGTTTTATCGCACGAAATCCGCGAAACTCTTCCACCGGTACAGCGGATCCTTCCTCTCCCCAGACGAGCAATGTCGGCTGCGTCAAGCGGCGAAGCGCCTGGCGAACGTCGATGTTGAGATTTCCGGAAAGAAAGGCCGCCGGGGCGTGACGAGCACCACGCTGATGCGAGGTCCAGTAGTAGATGTCGATCAGATCACCGGTGACGATTGTATCATCTGAGTAGGTCTTCTCGAGGTACGATCGAATGCTTCGGCGCGAGGCCAGACCGTTGAACATCGCTGTGCCGAAAACCGGTGATTCAACGGCCAGCCTTCCAGCCTCTCCGGCGACACCTGCTGTTTTATTGAGGCGGATCAGCCCGGTCGGTGCGATGAGTGCGATTGCCGGAAATCTCTGGGGATCACGAGCGGCCAGCACAGTGGCGTATGCACCGGATAGCCCGGTCGCGACAAGAACGCACGGTGCGTCGACAACCTGATGTACGAAGTCCGAGATCAGCGAGATGTATAGTCGTGCGGAATACCTGACCGCGGGACGCTCCGATCGACCGAAGCCAAGCAGGTCGATCGTATAAACGGTGTTGTGTCGCGCGAGCTGCTCGACGTTGTCGTGCCACTCGTACGACCATGCCCACGCGTGAATTCCGTGGACGAGGAGGATTGCCGGGCCCGACCCTCGCTTCGTGAAGGCGATCCGATGACCACGCCAGTCGAAACCGCCTTCTTCACCACCGATGAGGTTCGTGAGCTGATCTACACCCTTGCGAGCGAACGCGTTGTACGCCGCGGCGGCGCCAACGATAGCGCCGCCCGAGAGAAGTATTTTTCGCCAGCGGCTATCGTTCTCGTCCATCTGTCCTCGAGAGACCACGAAAGGCTGCGGAAGCAGCCGCCAGAACTAGCGTCTTCCCCGACCGCCTTTCTTCGCGGTGCTCTTGCGTGCGGCAGTTTTCCTCCCACCGGACTTCCTGGCGCCGTTCTTCGTTCCGCCGCTCTTCGCTCGGCTGCTTTTCGCTCCACCACGCTTCGCGGCGCTGCTCTGCCGACCAGCCGATCCAGAGGAGGATCCTTTTTTCTGTGCACCGCGTGCAGATGATCTCTTCGCGGCACCACCGGCCTTGCGCCCGGAGCTGCCCCCTGCTGAACCCGAACTGCCGCCCTTCTTTGCCGACTTTGTGCCGGACCTGGCACTGCTGGAAGTTTTGCCGCCGTCTTTTGCGCCGGGGCTCTTTGTCCCTCCCCCCGTCTTTCGTCCGCCCGTGCTACCTCCGGAACGGGAGCTCGAGTCCGCGCCTTTTGTGCCGCGTCCGGATGAGCCGGCTCCGCGGCCCCGCGCCGGGGGCGCAGCATCTGCGTCTCCGCCGTCCTCGTCATCATCGGCGAGCATCAGGACTTCCTCTTCGACCACGATCTCGGGAACGGGATCGCGCGAAGGACGCGTTGTTGCAAGCAGCTGCTTCTCGCGGTTCGCCGCTGTAGACCCCTTCGGTCGTCCGCGTCGTCCGCGAGGTGCTCCACCGCCGAAGATATCTTCTTCCTCTTCTTCCTCTTCTCCGTCGTCGGCGTCGGTGGTTACGGCCTCTTCGTCGTCATCATCATCCATGTCGTCGGCGCTGTCCCAGAGACGGTCGCTGTGGTCTTCGTTGATCGCCCACCCACCATTCTCCTCGTCCTCATCGTCGTCGTACGACCGCTTGCCGCGGCCGAAACCGCCGAGATCATCAGAGTCGTCGTCATCGGCGAATCTGTACGTCTCTCTTGTCTCATCACCGCTCGGCATACCGTCCCCCTGTAATGTCATGTTCGAACCCAGCGCCGTTCATTCGAGCGGCCCACGCTGCACGTCGCGTGCCTTGTATCGCACAAGCCGACTTTGCAACTCCCTCTGCCGACAGCGAATACAGCCGCACGTGGCGCTCGTCAAGAGCAGTCGATGACGGGCGCGCTTCAAGCCTCGAAACGTCTATCGCGCCTGCGAGGAACTGGAGCGTGCTGCCGACAACGTGTTCGTGATATCGTCAGCGTGGCGCTCGTATTCAGGAAGCTTCCTCGCGACCTCGGCGGGATAAGCTGAAAGGAGACGCGCATCGTAAGTCTTGCGCTCCGCCACCCGGTTCTCGAGCGCCGCAATCCGCGACGCAAGGATAAGCCCGAGAAGGTGACGCGGATTGTTCTGTAGTATCGTATCGGCCTGGGCACGCGCCAGCGGGAGCGCCCCGGAGATCTCGGCAATGCGTCCGAGGTCGTAGCGCTGATCCAGCGTCATCGGGTTCAGCATCTGGTAGGCACTGATCGCCATCGGCGCGAAGAACAAAACGCTGTCGGTTTTCCCCTGGCTGCCGAGAATCATCACACGGTTGAAGAGGCGATCCGCTCGCTCCTCTGGAGAGAGCTGTGAGATATCCGGAGCGCGAACAGCGCCTCCGGGCCCCGCATCAGCGACTGGACCGCGGTCGTCGAGGCCGGCTTGTGGAAGCGCATTCTGCGGCGCGTCGAGGGAGCTGCCGCGGCGCGAATTGAAGGCATTGCCTGCAAGGAACGCGAGCAGCGTAACCAGCGCGATCGCCGCAACGATCCAGGGGAGCGAAGGAGCGAGCGTTTTTACTGGCTCAGCGGGCTCTGTAGCAGGCTGCCTCACAGAACCGACGGGGCGGCCGCAGTTATGGCAGAAGCGTGCACCAGGTGTGATGCTGCTGTTGCATTCAGGGCAAATGGCAGCCTCAAGTGAAGCGCCGCAATTGGAGCAGAATTTTCCAATGCCGGCAGTGGAGCATGTGGCGCAGACAACATCTCGGGGCGAGGGCTGGCTCATGCGCTACAACCTAGCAGGCGAATCCGGGGTCCGCAGGCGACAGCGTTTCTCGCCCGAGCGCGGGGTAGTCGCTACAATGCGACCATGGGCGGCAGGTCGAGGTAGGTGAGAATCGTTCTCAGCAACTCCAGCGCAAAATGGGGCGGCGTACACGTCGTCACCGAGGTGCTGGCGCGGAGCTTTCAGGCCCGCGGTCATGAGGTCGTCGTGTTCGGATATCCCCGCAGTCCGCTCGAAGAGCGGATGCGTGACATCGCTCCGTTCGAGGCGATCGGTCGCGGCATGGATTTGTCGCCAATCGCCGTTGCACGTGCGATCGCTGCGCTTAGGCGTCATCGCACTGAAGTGGTGCTGGCGATGATGAAGAAGGATGTGAGACATACCGTACCCGCCGCATCGATGCTTGGCATTCCGTCAATCGTTCGATATGCGAACGACCGTCCGCTTCGCGGTGGAATTTATGACCGCCTCTTCTTCGGGCGCCTGCCGGTCGCGCACATCACGAACTCGCACGCCACTCGCCGAACGCTGGTCGAATCCGCGCCGTGGCTGCGGCACCGATCGGTAGATGTCATTCACAACGGAATCGACACTCGATCGTTCGAGCTTGTCGCTCCCGCCGATCTCGGCTTGCCGAGCGATGCTATTGCAATCGGATTTGTGGGGCGCCTCGAAATCAGAAAAGGTGTCGTCGACCTTGCAGCCGCCTGGCATTCGATTGCGTCCCGGCTGCCGAAAGCTCACCTGGTCATAGCCGGGGCCGGCCCCGCAGAAGCGAAGGTGCGGGAAGTTCTCGCCGATTCTCCGCGTGTGCACTGGCTCGGGTTCAGGCGCGACGTTCCCCAGGTAATGAAGGCGCTCGACATAGTAGCGATTCCCTCGCACTGGGAGGGGTTTGGCATCGTTGCTGCCGAGGCGCTTCTGTCAGGTGCGGCCGTCGTTGCGGCGAACGCAAGCAGCCTCCCCGAGATCGTCGCTGACCATATGCATGGTCTTCTCGTGCCTCCGCGCGATCCGGCAGCGCTGGCCTCTGCCATCGTGGAGCTTGCCACTGATTCCGAGGCGCGGACCCGGATGACGGCCGCCGGGCGAGCCAGAGTACTCGACGAGTTTTCCGCTGAGGCGATGGTCGACCGGTACGAGGAAGTGCTGAGTGCGGCAACGCGCAGGGCCCGATACGAGGCGACGCTCGAGCAAATTGAGTTGTGACTTTTTGTGCGTTCCATGCACGAAACCCTGACCACAAAACACGAAAACCCACTCGAATCGCCTCAATCCGGCGCATA
>DATAIM010000142.1:0-9528 GCA_036262655.1 Gemmatimonadaceae bacterium
AATATGCGCCCCGACGTTGATATACATCGGGGGCATGCATACGACGCCCTTCGCCACAAACGCGCCACGACGTATCGACGATCCGCCGGGAACAATTCGCACTCCGTGCTCTAGCGAGAAGGAACGCAGCGGATATGTGTCCTTGTCGAAGAAACTGAACGCCGCTGGCTCCGCGGTTGAATTACCGGCTAGCCGAATCGGAGACATGTCACTGAGGGTACCGATCTGAAAGCCCAGGAGTATGCCGCCCTTCACCCAACTGACGGCCTCCCATTCTCCTGCTGCGTTACGTTCGGCAGCGCGCACTTCGCCGGCTTCGAGCGCCGACAGCAAGTCCTCGACGGCCGCTCTCGAGTCGCCGGGCGAGCTTCCAGCAGCATGCTCCGCGACAGCTGATTCGATTCGCTCGCGAAGACTGATCGAGCTCACTGTCCGAGAGCGCCCGCTGCGCGAAGCGCCGCGCGAACTGTTTTCTCGTGAGCTTCCGCGAGAGGCACAAGTGGAAGGCGCAGGACGTTCTGCATCCTGCCCATGAGAGACAGCGCAGTCTTTGCCGGGATCGGGTTTGATTCCACGAAGGCGGCCCCCGTCCATGCGGCGAGGCGGTGCGCCACTTCGCGCGCGGCTGCAGCATCTCCGGAGTCGAACAACTCCGTCATTTCGGCGGCGAGGCGCGGAACCGCGTTCGACGTGACGGAAATCACTCCGTCCCCTCCCTCGGCCATCACTGCAAGCGTGAGCGCGTCATCACCTGACAGGACGGAAAAATTCTCCGGACGGCTACGAATGATCTCCGCGATCTGAGGAAGGTTGCCGGACGCTTCCTTGACTGCGGTGATGTTCTCGTGCTCCGCCAGCTCGAGCGTTGTGGATGCCTCGACGTTGCTGCCGGTGCGCCCGGGGACATTGTACACGATGAGAGGCAGGTCGACAGCGTCGGCGATTGCGCGGAAGTGAGCGGCTATTCCTCGCTGCGGAGGCTTGTTGTACATCGGGGATGTGTGCAGGAGATGTGTCGCGCCCGCGGACTTCATCTCCTTCGACAGCGCGATCGCTTTGCGTGTATCGTTCGATCCTGCGCCGGCAGCAACGGGCACCCTCCCATTGACCTGCTCCACGGTAATTTCGACCACCCGGCGATGTTCTTCGGCCGACATCGTTGCGGCTTCGCCCGTAGACCCACAGGGAACGACGAAATGAATCCCTTCCGTAACCTGCCACTCGACGAATTCGCGGAGCGCCGTTTCGTCGACTTCGCCTTCACTCGTAAAGGGTGTTACCAGCGCCGTTCCGCACCCTCTCAGAACGGGGCGTGACCTGGCGTCCCCGGGCATCCTTATCATTGTCGTGGCCCCACGCTCCCTCCAAATCCCAGTACGTCACGCATCGTGTAGACGCCCTTTCTCCCCTTCAGCCACTCTGCTGCGCGCAGCGCGCCGTCAGCGAATACGCGTCTGTCGCGCGCTTCGTGCCTCATCGTTATCTGCTCGAACGACCCGTCGAAGATGAGCTCGTGCGTTCCCGGCACCGAGCCGGTGCGCACACTCGTCACCGGCAGGGGCGTCCCGAGAGCGCCTTCCATCGCCCTCGCAATTGCGATCGCCGTACCAGATGGAGCGTCCTTCTTCGCAGAGTGATGTGTCTCGATCATGGCCGCAGAGAAATCTGATTTGCTCATTATCTGCGCGGCTTTTCCTGCGAGCTCCACAAAGAGCGTGACACCCACTGAAAAGTTGGGGGCCCACAGAAGAGCCGCGTCCTCCGCCTGCGCCGCCTCCACGATCATCGGAAGTGTCTCGTACCAGCCGGTAGTGCCGACAACGACCGGGACACCCTCATGGATGCAGGCGAGGATATTGGGTACCGCCGACGCCGGCTCCGTAAACTCGATCGCCACGTCGGGATCGCCGAGCGCACGACGGGTGATACCTGCCCCACCGCGGTTGTGCTCCTCATCCAGCATCGCCGTGAGATGCCAGCCGCGCTCCTGCACCATCTGCGCGACAATCCGCCCCATCTTGCCGTCGCCGATCACCGCAATTGCCGGCTCCTTCATCGCGAATCACTCCCGAAGAATTCACTGTGCAGTCTGCGCATCGCCGGCTCAACGCTCTCGGAGCCGACGATTACAGTGAGATTGATACCCGTCGCGCTCAGCGACATCATGTGAATCTTGACGTCGCCAAGCGCCATGAGTGCGCGGCCCATTGCCCCTGCCGCATCGCAGATTCCGGCTCCTACGATCGCAATGATCCCCCGATTCCGCTCGATCGACACGTCACCAAGATCGCGCAGATCGACCATCAGTGCATCCAGGCTCGAGGCATCGTCAATGGTCAGCGAGACCGACACTTCAGAGGTTGCAACGACATCCACCGAGGTCTTGTGCCGCTCGAAGATCTCGAACACACGTCGAAGGAAGCCGTGAGCCAGGAGCATTCTCGCAGCTGTGACCTTCACGACCGTCACGTCGCTCTTTCCTGCTATCGCACTGACCGGCCGGTGTGGCGCGTCGAAGGTGATTCGGGTTCCCTTCCCATCCGGCTTTCTCGAATTGTAGATGAAAACTGGAATACCAACGCGGACGGCCGGGGCGATTGTGTTCGGATGCAGAACCTTCGCTCCGAACGAGGCGAGCTCGGATGCCTCGTCGAAGCGGATCTGCTCGATCAGGAGACAGCCCTCGACGATTCTTGGGTCAGCGGTGAGCATGCCGTCCACGTCAGTCCATATCTCGATCGCCTCCGCATTCAGTGCCGCGCCGACGAGGGAGGCGGTGTAATCAGAGCCTCCTCGCCCGAGAGTGGTGGTCACACCCTCGGGAGTGGCGCCGACGAACCCACCCATCACCGGAACACTGGATTGCCGAAGGATCGGTTGAATGATCTCCCGCGACCGTTGCGCGATCATCTCCGTATCGGGTTCCGCCTCCATGAAGCGGTCATCGGTGATCATGACTTCGCGGGCGTCGACATATTCAGCGGGTATTCCGGCCAGCCGGAAGTACGCCGACACCAGGCTCGCGGAGAGCTGTTCCCCATAGGCGGCGACTGCATCCAGCGAACGCGGAGTCGCATGGCCAAGTGTGGAAAGCGCCTCGGCCAGATGAGCGAGCTCGTCGAACATTGCGCTCAGCTCTCCGGCTATCTCATCGTGCAGGTTGGTGCCCCCGAGCAGCGTTTCGCATTCACGGAGATGGCGTTCGCGCAGGCTCTCGACACCTCGAAGCGCGCCAATCAGATGACCCTTTGCCGACTGTTCTCCAACGGCCAGGAGGGCGTTCGTCGCTCCGCCGAGCGCGGAAACGACGACAAGGGGCTCGCGAGCGAGCCGGCCCTTCACGATTTCGGATGTGCGCCGGATTGCCTCCGCGTCACCTACCGACGTTCCGCCGAACTTGACGACGATCACGCTGTGCCGAGACGGCCAGTCGCCGCCAGAAGCTCCGCATTCAGGACGGAGCCACCGGCGGCACCACGGATCGTGTTGTGTCCCATCGCCACCATCCGGATGTCGAGAACGGGATCCCGGCGAATACGTCCTACGGTGACCGTCATGCCACCACCCTCGTTCACATCACGCCGCGGCTGTGGACGGTTCAGCTCGTCGGTGACGGCAAGCGGAAAGGCTGGGCGGCTTGGAAGATTCCAGGTTGCCGCCTCACCCTTCCAGCTGCGTAGAACTTCGCGAGCCTCCTCCGCCGATGCACGCTCGTGAAATGACGCGGTGATACACACAGTGTGACCATGCTCTACCGCTACACGGTTTGTGTGTGAGCTGACCTTCATGTTCGCGAGCTCGATCGCCTCATTCCTGCACGTTCCGAGCAGCTTCAGCATCTCGCGCTCGAGCTTGGGTTCTTCGTCAGCGATGTAGGGAATGACGTTCCCGAGAATGTCGAGCGACGGAACGCCAGGATAGCCGGCTCCGGAAACGGCCTGCATCGTCATCATGAACAGCTGGTCAATCCCGAATCGTTCCTGAAGCGGTGCGAGAGCGACGGCAGCAACCGTCGCAGCACAGTTGGCGTTGGTCACGATCGCGCCGCTCCATCCGCGCTCCCGCCGCTGGCGATCGAGGAGATCGAGGTGATTCGCGTTCACTTCAGGAATAACGAGCGGGACGTCGTCATCCATCCGGAAATTCTTCGCGTTGCTCAACACGAATTTTCCCGCGCTCGCGAACGCGCGCTCCACATCGCCGGCAACCGACGAATCGAGTGCCGAGAAAGCGATTGGGGACGACACCGACGCTACATCGACAGATTTGACTGTGAGCGATGCAACCGATGCCGGCATGGATCCCTCGAGCCATCGCGCGGCATCCGAATACCTCTTTCCTTCACTGCGCTCCGATGCAGCCACTTCAGCCACTTCAAACCACGGATGATTGGCCAGAAGACGGATGAACGTCTGGCCAACAGCGCCAGTTGCGCCCAGGATTGCAACTGGCCAGCGCTTCCCGCCAGGCGGCGGTGTGTCGGCTGCCATTGTCATGATGCCAGAAGCTGCCGCGCAATGCGCTCGTACGCGTCGACGCTCGCTCTCAGCTCATTCAAGTCGATGAATTCCTGGGGTGTGTGCGCAACGTGAATCGAGCCGGGGCCAAACAGGAGCGGAGTTCCCCACCGCGGAAGAAGTGGGATGTCCGTTGTGTAGGAAACCGCTGCGGTATCGAAGCCGTCGACCGTGTGGAACCGCTGCGCGGGGATGTGAGATCCGAACTCCACTTCTGCTCGATCCCTGGCCCATTCGCGGATCATGTTCTTTACCGGCTCCACGTCGCAGACGAGACGAATCATCATCTCCGCCTCGGCTTGAGCTGGAATGATATTGGCTCCAGTGCCTCCGCGGATGACGCCGATATTCACTGTCGTCTCGCCAAGCACCGGGTCCGCTGGAAGAGGCAGCTCGCGAATTGTCGGCAGCAGCGCGAGCATCGGCTCGATCGCGGATTCACCCAGGTGCGGATAGGCGGAATGCGCTTCCCGGCCTCGTGTGCGAACGGTGACCCGGAGCGAGCCTTTCGCGCCGGTGGCAAGCTTGCTTTCGGTCGGTTCACCGTTGATGAGAAACCTGCTGGTCGCGGACAGATTATTTGCGGCGCGCGCCCCGTCCGATCCCTGTTCCTCGCCAACTACGAAGAGCAGATCGACGCGCTCTTCTCCCGATTCGACGAGCCGGTCGGCCGCGGCCAGCATCGCTGCTGCAATACCCTTTGCATCGCTCGACCCTCGGCCGTAAAGACGATCACCGTCGATTCGGGGAGCGATGTGGGGCGGAACTGTATCGAGGTGCGTGGAGAAGGTTACTCCGCGTCCAGCGCGCGATGCCCAGACGTTGCCGCGACCCCTCGAGACTTCCTGGACGGTAACGTTCCAGCCGCGCGCGACGAGCCACCGGGATACAAAATCAACAGCCGCCTTTTCACTTCCCGACAGGGACGGAATCGATAAGAGCTCGGCGGCGAGTGCGACGACGTCAGTCATGTGCGGAAGTTACATCAGCACGGTGGGGGTTGCGATCAGAAAGTGGAAGGCCCCGGAGCACTGCGAGCAGAGCGAAAGACCCGTCTCGCAGTGTCGCGCTGATGTGCGCAGTCTATGCGCCGGGCGTTCCCGAATCGAGTGTCGCTGTGTCCTGGGAGAGCGGCTCGACGCCGCGGACATGCTCGATGAACATCTGCTGGACGAGCCGGTTTGCCTCGCGGTTGTATTCGTCGTGGTGCCTCTCGCCCGTTTCGCCGATCTGAGCCAGCTGGGTGTTGCCCAGTGCGCGTCCGGCATCGCGGAACGTCTTGAACGTGTCTTCGGCCTGGCGCGACATCACTATGTCCCCGACGAGGCGGAGGAAGTCGCTCTCGCGCGCAGCGTCTGCGAGATCCCGCGCCTTGCCGAGTACTGCGCCAAGAATGTTTTTGCCGACGCCCGCTTCGGCGCCGAGGGTTTCCTGATATTCCTCGAGCATGCGCTGATGTTCGCGCACGCGGGGGATGTGGCGGCTGCAGAGGTCGCGAAAGCGGCTGTCTCCAGCCTGCCCTTCGTGATCCTCGAGCGCGGTCAGGAAGGTGCGATGCTGCATTACCGCATTGCTCACCTGACTTTTTAGAAAATCGATGCCCCGATCCATTGCTACACTCCGTTGATTTTTGTGTCCTCCGCTAGTTGCGCGGATCTCTCGTAGAGGTGGCACAACCCGGGCCATCCGAGTGTGGCGTCGTTGCTTTGCAGATTGAATGCGGCTACGCACGAGATGGACATCGAGCGCCAAGCGCGCCGAGCGCGCCGAAGTGCCTACGCGTTCAGTCCCCATCGGGTCAACGACGAACTTTCGCGGTGTTTTTACAAAAGCCATATGCAGTTCCTCGGCGGCCTCCGCGCCCTTGGCGGTAAACAATGAGGGTGTTCTGCCCACTTTTTGTCTCCCGTGCCTTGCGACAAACCCCCCATCTGGATTTGTGATAATCCGCCCAAGAAAACACTTGAATTACACGCTATTTCAGGATATTATTCGAGTCCGAACAGATGCCGAATCCCGGATTTGTAAGTGCTGTACCACGAAGGAGTTACGTTGCCAGTGCGAAGGGGGGCGAAGAAGGCCGTCAGCGGCAAGTCTCCAATGGCTGACCGGTCGGTACGGATCACAGAAAAAGATCCCTGCCTGATGTGCGGAAACGACACCTTGGTAGAGCGTGTCTTCCGCGTGGAGGAGAAGCAGGCGAAGGCGAAGGTGATCCACCTCGTCTTCTTTGACAGGCATGGCTGGTACTGCGAGCATGGCCCGCAATGCCCCGCCGTCGCCGACGTCAGAAAATTCATCAGACGTAGTCGGTAGCAAATTCAAGGGACGGATAGAGACATGATTGCAGCAAACGATATCTACAAGGCGCCTGCCGATGTGTGGGCAAGACTGGCGGCGCCCCTCTCCACTGAAGCCATCTCGTGGCGCCAGGATGGAAAACCTATTACGCGTGACGGAAGAGTGCTCGCGCGCTTCGTAGCTTACGTCGAGGCGAACACCGTTCGCGAAAGACTCGACAGCGTTGTCCCGGGTGAATGGGATCTCACGCTCACCCCGCTTCCGCAGGTTGCCGGAGAGCCCGCTGGCGAGAGCACCTGCTCATTCAAGGCGCGGCTGCAGGTACTCGGCGTGGTCCGTGAGGACGTAGGAACCGGGCGTGATTACAAGCAGGCGGCAACGGACGCGTTCAAGCGAGCTGCGGTTCGATTCGGCATCGCTCACGAGCTGTATGCCTATGGACAGAACTGGGTCGAGCTGGATGGTGATGGGCGTTATGCGAAGCCGATCGAGGATCCGGCTGTCGTTTATGCGCGGCGCAACGGTGGTGCTGTCGTAACGACTAGCGAGGTGGGGCGGGATGAGGCGGGTAACGACGCCTCCGCCACCGACGCTGCCCGCACACCGGCCCGCGCGCTCGATGAGGAGAGCTGTCCCAGGTGCGGGGGCAGAATGTGGGACAACCGGCTCACGAAGCGAAATCCGCGTGCACCCGATTTCAAGTGCCGTGACCGTTCGTGCGACGGAGTGATCTGGCCATCGCGTCCCGGTGCGACGAAGGAGCCCGTCGAAGTCGCGGAAGCAAAGGAGGCGGGACCGGGGTGGGCGCCTCTTGCGGGAGCCCCACTTATTCCCGACGACGCCGATTTACCGTTCTAACACAGGGAGCGTCAGGAGCGAAGTGAACGCAGTTTCTACCGCCGCGGGCGGTAAAACGATCAAAACCATGAAGCCCGGTCAAAAACTCTGACCGGGCTTCAGCTTTAGCGCGTTGTCGTTACAGCAGTGGGGGCGGGCGCGTCTCCGGGAGCTGCGACCGTCACTGGTTTCTGCCACGCCGGTCGCTGGTGGACCGGTCGCGCCTTGATCGCGAGCACTTCCGCATAGTACGCAATAATGCGCTTTTGAACCGATCGCTTCGTGTCGGTCGGAAGCGCCTCGAAAGGTGCGTACCTGGTGCTTTCGGAGTTGTCGAGCTTGAACCACCACCATGGTGGCATTCCCGCATGGCGCGGAGCTTCGACGGTACAATAGAAGGTGCGGCCTTCGTCCACGAATTCAAAATCCTGCGTCACTTTACCCCTTGAACGTATGATGCAATTTAACCGAGTACACGCGTAAACGCCCGACTTTTCGAGCGGTGCGATAATGATGCAGGGCTCTTCAGGCCTACATGCTCGGGGCGGGGATCGAACCCGCATGGGCTTTGGCCCAAGGGATTTTAAGTCCCTCGCGTCTACCGGTTTCGCCACCCGAGCGTCACACCCAGCATCTTCAAGTTATCGAACTGCTAGACCCGCGCGCCAAGCGCGTGAACCGCATACCACGACATGTACCCGATCAGCCCAGAAAGAGCCGCATCCCCGCCATTTCCAGTCGCCTTGCCTTCCTCGTCCACCAGCTCGGCCGCAAACCCACCGTCCAAAGGCGCACGCCGAAGCCACTCGAGCGCGTCCGATCCGTTCGGACCGACGAGCTGCGCGGCGCGCGACACCAGCTCCGATGTCGTCCCTGACTGAAGCTTCTTCACAGTCCGCCTGTACGTCGAATCATCCCTCGCAATCAGGTCATGATACGGAAGCCAGTACATCGATGCTGACGGCTGATCATCCAGAGACAAGTTGCCGGCAAGGTCAGCAGCACTCGCGAGCGAAGACTTCCCCGCAGTACCCTGGACAGTGAACTGACGGAGCAGCGCGGCACGCACCGCCGCTGAATCCTGCACTTTCTCCGCCGTCTTCTCGTCGAGAGTGTGCTTCAGAATGTCGAGGGCCAGCGCCACGACCGCATTCGCATGCGCAGTATACGGAAACGGAGGCACGGTGCCGTCGGGATTCACCTCGGTAGCATACAGTGGCAGCTGCGAATGACGGGTCGCCTCGATGTCCTCGTAAGCGCCGTAAAGCGAGTCAGCGAGTACCGGATCCTCCACGACCTTGTCGTCACCGCTTTGTACGATGTACCCATCGACCGCGATCGGAAAGGCGCAGGCTCCGTCGAGAGAGAAACCGGGCTCGAACGACGACCCGTCGAGATAATGCACCCCGCCACCAGGCGAATATCCGTGCAGCTCGCACATCCGAAGGAGCAACTCGCGCGCAGTCACGGGATCGGCGAGAAGCACAGCCGGAAGCACCCACATGAGCGCCTCCCAGTCGCGAATGGTCATCCCGCGCCCGTTCCATGGGATGCGCGTCCTTACGACATACACGTGCGCATCGTCGATCGCACGCGCAACGCTGCAGAAATACGAGAAGAAAACATGACGCGCGATAAGCCGGTCCGCGGCAGGGTTTCCGGTCGATGGCTCCATTTCCCGGAGTGTCGCACGCGTTGCATCGACGAGCCCTCGCGCGCCGCGACGCCGCATCACTCCGAGCATTGCAACCGACCCATCTCTTTCCGGACCCGCTGCGATATGAAACGCGGCCTGCTCAACGCCTCCCGGGTCGAGCAGGAGCACTTTCCTCAACGACCATGACCTGGATGCTCCAGTCTCGAGCGTGCGAAC
>DATAIM010000143.1:0-4673 GCA_036262655.1 Gemmatimonadaceae bacterium
CTGCTCCAGAACAGAAACCGGCTCCTGCCCCTGCGGCAACCACTACTGCGCCCGTTCCGTCCGGTGTGGGCACCGGGACTTCGGCTGCTGGCGCCGGGAATGCTGGAACGTCAGGAGCGGGGCCGGGTTCCGGCGGCGGAATCGGATCCGGCGCTGGCACGGGCATCGGGAGCGCCAACGGACCCGGTACCGGGGGCGGGCCGGCCACCAACTTTCCGCCGACTCCCACTCAATTCTTTCTGCCCCCGCTGCCGGCGCCTCCATCGCTTCGCGGCTATCACCTGATCGCGTATTTCGATGTCGACGAAAAGGGAAACGCAAAGCTCCTCGGATTCAATCCGTCGAGGGACGGTGGATACAATCGCAAGCTGCGTGACGTCCTTCTTGCGCTCAAGTTCCGGCCCGGCGTGCGTCCCGACGGAACTCCGGTGCGGGATACGGTGGACATTCAGTTCATTTTTTGAAGTCCTCTCAGTCGCATGGCGTGCAGAGCAACTACGTGCAGCGGTTTATAAGCAAACCGCGAGGCCGCCGATGACGCTTACGGAACCCGCGAAACGTTTCTTCCCTCCAGAGCACGCGTTGCGTAAATTCCCCGCCTGACAACCGGGCAGGTCCCGTGTGTCTCATTCCCCTCGCGGAGACTGTGGATGAGCAGCATGCCCGACACCGCTAACGCGCAGACGTCAGCGAGCGGCTTCAACAATTCCGTCAGCGGCTCTCCGCCGGAGTCCGGTGACTTCGTCAAGGCGCTGTCGCTGACCGACGCAACGATGCTCGTTGCGGGCTCGATGATCGGCTCCGGCATATTCATCGTCTCGGCGGATATCTCGCGGACCGTTGGATCACCTTTGTGGCTGATGCTCGCGTGGCTTGCGGCCGGCGTGATGACTGTCTTGGGCGCGCTCGCTTACGGGGAGCTCGCGGCGATGTATCCACGCGCCGGCGGCCAGTATGTTTTCCTCCGCGAATCCATGGGTCCCCTCATGGGTTTTTTATATGGATGGACCCTTTTCATCGTTATTCAAACCGGAACGATCGCCGCCGTGGCGGTCGCGTTCGGACGATTCCTGGGTGTACTCTGGCCGGCTATCACTCCTGACCGGTTCGGATGGTTCCCGCAGTTCGACGTGACGACACCAGGCGGCCTCATCGAGGTTGGACTTACCCCCCAGCGGCTGATCGCGCTTATCTCCGTGTGGATTCTCACCTGGATCAATCTTCGAGGCGTTCGCGAAGGGAAGCTTGTTCAGACCACGCTCACCATTGTAAAAACCGGCGCGCTCGCGCTGCTGATTCTTCTCGCGCTCACGATTGGACGAAACGCCGATGCCATTGCCGCGAACTTCGGCCCGGGACGGTTCGTCGGCAACGTCGACATGACCTCGGTTTTTCTGATCGCATTCGGAGCTTCACTGGTCGGATCGCTCTTCTCCAGCGACGCCTGGAACAACGTCACGTTCGCCGCAGCGGAAGTCAAAAATCCGCAGCGTAATCTGCCCCTCGCGCTTCTGATGGGGACTGGGCTGGTCAGCACGCTCTACATCCTCGCCAACGTGGCGTACCTCAATGTCCTGCCGCTGGAGGGTGCGAAGGACGCCGGAACCGTCCTGGCACGGGGCATCCAGTTCGCAACGCAGGACCGGGTAGGTGCGGCTGCGGCGGAAGTGATATTCGGTGCTATTGGCGGAACGATCATGGCTTCGGCCATTCTCATCTCGACCTTCGGCTGCAACAATGGTTTGATCCTTTCCGGCGCGCGCGTTTACTACGCGATGGCAAAGGACAAGCTGTTCTTCCGCCGGGCGGGACAGTTGAACAGAAATCACGTTCCCGCAACCGCGCTCGTCGTTCAGGCGATCTGGACAAGCCTGCTCTGTCTGACCGGCACTTACGGCCAGCTTCTCGACTACGTGATCTTCGCGGCGCTCATCTTCTATGCGCTGACGACAGTCGGGCTTTTCATTCTGAGATCGAAGCGGCCCGATGCCGACCGTCCTTATCGTGCGATAGGATACCCGGTTCTGCCCGCCCTCTACGTCGTGCTCGCGACGACAGTGGCGATAGTGCTGCTGATCTCGGACAAGACGCGGGCGCAGGCGATGTCCGGGCTCGTGCTGGTCGCGCTCGGAGTGCCCGTGTTCTACCTCTGGCGCAAGGCTGAAGCATAGCCCTCGCCGCCGCGGACAGGTGTCCGCACCGATTTACCGAAGAAACTGAAGAAGTCATTCGCTTGTGCGCCCGGCAGCGACGCCGGACCGCCGATTACCCTTAGGAGAGCTTCAATGAAAGTTCGGATTCACCCCGCTGTTCGTCGCGCAATTCCGATCGCACTCGCCGTGGCCAGCCTGTTTGTCGGCTCAACGCTTTCTACGCCGGCAGCACTGGCGCAGGGTGTGGCAGACCTGCCGTCGACCGCACCGCTTCAGGTCGAGCACCGCCCCGGCGGCGAAGCAAACCTGATCATCCCCGATCTTGGATCAGTCTCGTTTCTCGGAATGCCCGGCTCGACCCTTCTGATGCTCGGGCTGATCGTGTGCGCCGCCGGGCTTCTCTTCGGCCTCGTCATCTACGGGCAGCTCAAGAGAATGCCGGTGCACCGGTCGATGCTCGAGATATCCGAGCTGATCTACGAGACGTGCAAGACGTACCTGATCACTCAGGGAAAATTCATCCTGATTCTCGAGCTCTTCATCGGGTTCATCATTCTCCTCTACTTCGGCGTGCTGCTGAAGCTCGAGCCAGTGAAGGTTGCGATCATTCTTGGGTTCAGCCTGATCGGCATCGGCGGAAGCTATGGCGTCGCGTGGTTCGGCATACGCGTGAACACGTTTGCCAACTCGCGCACCGCATTCGCGTCGCTGAAAGGAAAGCCTTACCCCTGTTACTCGATTCCGCTGAAGGCCGGAATGAGCATCGGCATGCTGCTCATCTCCGTCGAGCTCCTGCTCATGCTCATGATCCTGCTCTTCATCCCGGGCGACTACGCGGGTCCGTGCTTCATCGGGTTCGCCATCGGTGAGTCGCTCGGTGCTGCGGCACTTAGAATCGCCGGCGGAATCTTCACTAAGATCGCTGATATCGGCGCTGACCTGATGAAGATCGTCTTCAACGTGAAGGAAGACGACGCGCGCAATCCCGGCGTTATCGCCGACTGCACGGGCGACAATGCGGGCGACTCTGTCGGCCCGAGCGCGGACGGCTTCGAGACCTACGGAGTGACCGGCGTCGCGCTGATCTCCTTTATCCTGCTCGCCGTCAGTGAGCCGGCGACGCAGGTGCAGCTGCTGGTCTGGATCTTCGCGATGCGCATCATGATGATCATCGCGAGCGGCCTGTCGTATCTCGTCAACGAGGCAATCGCCAAGGCACGCTACCTGACGGCCGATAACATGAACTACGAGGCGCCGCTGACCTCACTGGTCTGGCTGACGTCCATTGTGTCGGTCATCCTCACTTACGCTGTTTCGTTCCTGCTCATACCGGACCTCGGCGACGGATCCTTGTGGTGGAAGCTTTCCACGGTAATCACGTGCGGAACGCTTGCGGGCGCGATCATTCCGGAGCTGGTGAAGATCTTCACGTCCACGGAATCGACGCACGTAAAGGAAGTCGTCACATCGTCGAGAGAGGGTGGAGCATCGCTCAACATCCTCTCGGGGCTGGTGGCTGGAAACTTCAGCGCGTACTGGCTCGGAATCGTCATCATGTTCCTCATGTCTGTCGCGTACGGCGTCAGCACGCTCGGTGTGGGGAGCCTCATGCTCGCCCCCGCCGTATTCGCGTTTGGTCTTGTCGCATTCGGGTTCCTCGGCATGGGCCCGGTCACGATCGCCGTGGATTCCTATGGTCCGGTGACTGACAACGCACAGTCGGTTTTCGAGCTCTCCACGATCGAGCAGATCCCCGGAATCGCGCAGGAGATCCAGAAGGATTACGCCTTCACGCCCAGCTTCGAGAGGGCCAAGCATCTTCTCGAGGAGAACGACGGCGCAGGGAACACGTTCAAGGCTACCGCGAAGCCGGTGCTGATCGGCACAGCCGTCGTGGGAGCGACGACGCTCATCTTCTCGATCATCATGTCGCTGACCCACGGGCTCCAGGCCGAGCTTCTCACGAATCTTTCGCTGATGCACCCGCCGTTCCTGCTCGGGCTCATCAGCGGCGGCGCCGTGATCTACTGGTTCACCGGCGCCTCGACGCAGGCGGTGACCACCGGCGCCTATCGCGCCGTCGAGTTCATCAAGGCGAACATCCGTCTGGACGAGACGGTCACGAAGGCCAACGTCGAGGACTCGAAGAAGGTCGTCCAGATCTGCACGCAGTACGCGCAGAAGGGGATGTTCAATATCTTCCTGACCGTCTTCTTCGCCTCGCTCGCCTTCGCCTTCGTCGACCCCTACTTCTTCATCGGCTACCTGATCTCGATCGCGCTCTTCGGCCTCTACCAGGCCATCTTCATGGCCAACGCGGGCGGCGCGTGGGACAACGCGAAGAAGATCGTCGAGGTCGAGCTCAAGGAGAAGGGGAGCCCGCTGCACGACGCGTGCGTGGTCGGCGACACCGTGGGCGACCCGTTCAAGGACACCTCCTCGGTGGCGATGAACCCGGTCATCAAGTTCACGACGCTCTTCGGCCTGCTCGCCGTCGAGCTCGCCCTCTCGGTCTACCGC
>DATAIM010000144.1:0-5311 GCA_036262655.1 Gemmatimonadaceae bacterium
TACGGAATGCTGCGCGCCCGCATTTTTCCGATCGCCCCCGGCGAAGAGAAAAAGGTAGTCGTCCGATTCCAGGCCGTCGCAGAGCGGGAGGGAGACGCGGTCAGGGTCGATTATTTCCAGGGGAAGAGTTCGTGGGGCGATCTGGTGAGGCGGGCGAGCGCTGGGCGCGACGAACCCACGGCGGGATCGTTCACTCTCACTTATCCGGGGAGCGAAGGGTACGGAAACGCTTACTCACCAACGCATTCATTGCGCACGACGCGCCGAGGGGAGCGGAGGGAAGTACGCGCCATCGGAAACGCCAGCGAAATCACGCTGCTGGTTCCAGTCCAACGTTCGAACAAGCCGTCGATCTCCGTATTGACGTATGCACCGCGTGACGAGAACGGGTTTGCGTTGATCACGATGTCACCGCCCGCAGTCTCGGCAACAGGAGTGACGCCGCGGGACATTACACTGGTACTCGACGTTTCGGGATCGATGTCCGGCGCGAAAATCCGCCAGGCAAAAGCGGCCGGTAAGCAGCTTCTAGAGACATTGACGCCAGCGGATCGGTTCCGGCTGATCGATTTTTCGACTGATGTCCGCACATTTCGCGATGAGTTCGTCAGGGCCACTTCGGAGAACATCCGGGAAGGAATGCGTTATCTCGAATCGCTCGATGCGTCTGGCTCAACGAACATTTCCGGCGCTCTCGAGCTCGCGCTGGAAGGTGCTCAGCCTGCGGGGCGGCTGGGTCTCGTACTTTTCCTGACAGACGGTGAGCCCACGGTCGGTGAGCGGAACCCTGAAGCGATCGCTTCTCACGTGGCACGGCTGCGAAAAAACCGACGGATATTCTCGTTTGGTATCGGAGCGGAGCTGAATGCGGCACTCGTCGAACGCCTCGCGGTCGAGGGAAAGGGGACGGCTCACTTCGTCAGGCCCGACGAGTCGGTTGAGAGAGCGGTTTCAATAGTTGCGAGCAGACTCACGAACCCGGTAATCACCGACGTCCGTGTTCGCGCCGATGGTGTACGACTGCTGAAGCTACATCCGTCGGAGGCGACCGACGTTTTCGCGGGCCAGGATTATGTATTGCTCGCGCGTTACTCCGGCAGCGGTGATTCACGTCTTCGTTTCGAAGGCGAGACGACGAGCGGACCAGTGTCGTGGAGCACGCGTGCAGTGTTTCCGTCTTCGTCGCGCGAGAACTCATTCGTTGCGCGTCTCTGGGCGACGCAGCGAGTGGGCTTCCTCAGCGCGGAGAGAAGGAAGAATGGCGGATCGCGGGAAATCGACGACGAGATCAGGCAGCTAGGCGAGACGTTTGCAATCCCGACAGAGTTCACTTCGTACCTCGTGCTCGAGCCGGGGATGCAGCCCCAAAGACGGATGGCCAACGGTCGTGCAAACGGTGCTTCGCTACACGACGTCGTAGTGACGGGAGTAGCAACGGCAGCAGCAACGGCAGCCGCGCCGCCGCCGGCAGTCGCTCAATCAACAGCGTTCGAGGCGGCGCGCGACGCGGCGAAGCAAAGAGCCGCGACTAACCTCACTGTTGCCGATGAAAGTGATTCGAGAAATGAGGGAAGCACCCCGACACGCCGGGTGGGACACCGCTCGTTTACTCTGTCTGGCGGCAAATGGATCGATTCACGGCATGCGACTTCGGTCAAAGTAGTGAAGATCCGACCGTTCTCCGAAGCGTGGTTCAGTCTGATCGAGGCGATTCCGGAGCTCAGGGATGTGTTTGCGCTGGGCGACCGCGTGCTTGTCGTTGGACGCGGGGCGGCGATCGAGACAGGGACAGATGGCAGAGAGACCCTGAGCGAAACAGACCTCAGGGCGATTCAATCACGCTGGTAATCCATTGAGCGACGTCGAGCGACTGTTCAGGACCTACAATGCCGCGCTGGTGCGATACCTGACACGGCGGCTTGGCGACCGTGACTGGGCCGAAGAAGTGGCGCAGGAAACTTTCATGCGGGCGCTCAGGCAGGAAACGATCACCAACGAACGGGCATGGCTTTTTGCAGTCGCGACCAATCTGGTGAGAGACGAAGCGAGAAAGAGCGCGAGGAGAAGGCGACACCTGGCGCTGCTGGCGGAGCAGGAACGAGAGAGCGTCGCCGAGCCCGAGGTTACTACTCTCGAGCGTGCGCAGGAGGCGGCGGTCGCGCGAAAGGCAGTTGACGCGCTTGCCGAGAGAGACAGGCTTGCGCTGCTGATGAGGGAGGAGGGGCTCGATTACGCTGAAATCGCCGAAGCGCTGGAACTGTCCCCCGGGTCGGTGGGCACGACTCTGTCGAGAGCGAGAAGAAGACTTGTAGAGAGTTACGAAGCGCTGCAACACGCGCGGGAAACTAGGGAGAAAAATGCTGCATCCTGACGAAGGAACAATTCACGCATGGCTAGACGGCGAGCTGCGGGCTCACGAAGCTGCTCCGCTGGAGGAGCATCTCGCCGGCTGTGCAGATTGTGCCGGTTTGGTCGCAGAGGCGCGTGGGCTGGTCGCTGCCTCGTCCCGTATAGTCCGCGCGCTCGATATCGTGCCTGCGGATGTGATCCCACCCGTCATTCCCGTAAAAAAAATACGCCCCTGGTATGCCAGTGCTCAGATCCGTGCGGCAGCTGCGGTTCTGTTCGTAGCCGGTGCTTCTCTCGTTCTACTTCGCAGTGGCCGTACCCCAAAAGCTGCGCACCTGATGAGGGAAGCTGCGTCAACGCCGGCTGCCGTTGCGATCGGAGATTCACTAACCCGACGCGATACTGCCACCAACACGTCAGCTGCGTCATCTCCAGCACCGATCCGCTCTGGGCCGCTGCCCCAAGTTGCAGCTCCACCGTTCGACGAGCCGCTGTCAGGCAGACGAGCAGCGACAACCGGCAGTGCGGTGGAAAAGCGGGAAAAGGTCGGTGGAGAAGCCGACGCTTCGGCTGAAGTTATCTCGAAAATCGCAGAGAATATCGTTGCACCGAAAATCGCTGCCGACGAAAAAGCTCTCGGAGGGAGGGTAGCCGACAAACTGGCTTCGAGTGCTGCCCCCGCTGGACCCACTGCACCCCCTGAACCCGCTACGCCGTCCGCGGGCCTGCGGTCACAGACACAGCAACTGCGATCAGCGATTCCGACAGATCAGGTGATCGTTACCGGTATTGTCACAACTACTAGTGGAGCGGGCTTCCGGCAGCCGCTCAAGGAGGTCAAGCGGGAAGTTAAAGCGGATACGACCGGAAGCACCGTCATCACGGTTTACGAAGTATCTCCCGGGATGCAGGTGACCCTTATCGAATTCCGCCCCCGCCAATCTGCAGCGACAAGAGCTGAAGCCCTGACTTCAAGCGGTGAGGCGAGAAAACAGGCCATCGCGGGAACTCCGGCCGTGCCGTCGCCTACGGCGATTCCCGCCCCGCCGGTCGCGCCCGTCGCCTCCTCCGCTGGCCAACTTGACTCCCTGTCCTGGAAGAACCGCGCGACCGCCCGGGCGTATACACTGAAGGGTCCGTTTACGAAGGCCCAGCTCGAAGCGTTGCGACAGCGATTGCCGGAGGGCCGGCGTTAGCGGACTACTTCTTTGAATCGAGAATGCGCTCGATCTCCGACCGGGCGTCGATCAGGTGGAGGCGGGTAGTTCGATCGCCAGCGCGCGGAATGGAGGCGGCGAGCTGGCGATCGAGCTCGATCAGCTCTCCTCGCATCAACGCGCGCACATCGGTGTTGGGCCCCGAGCTGATTCTCGCCCGCGGTGCCCGCGTTGGCGTTGGAGTGATCAAGAGCGCCGGTGCGGAATTAAGCCGGGAGTCCGCCAGTCCTAGCCACGAACGCTGCAGTGCGCGCCGAAACGGATCGATTCGCACCTCCCGAGAGGGGAGCTCGGACCAGACGGCGCGGCGTATATCGCCGAGCATCTGACCCAACGGGTAGACATCGGTATGCCCGCGAGCGAGTGCCTCGTATTCAGCAAGCCGGTTGAGCCGATCAGCGTCCAGGAGCCCGCTCAGAATTCTCCCCTGTGCACTGGAGATTCGGCGGAGCGTGCCTTCAGGCTCGATGCGTCGAAGCATCGAGGGATCTATCAGGTAGCCGGGTGTGCGGAACGCGTTCTTCGTCAGGAAGCGCAGCGCCGCACGCTGCCGATCGGCGGGCACAGGCACAAAGCGAGGTCCAGCCTGTCCACCGTACTTCTCACGTGAATACGAGCCGCCAATGACGTTGACGACATGCTCCATCTCACTGTTCCACTGCTCGAGCAGGCGGTCGTGAAGCTCGATCAGCTCCGAGTTGTCTTCACCATCTCTCAGTGCGGCAGACATGAGAATTGGCATCGTACGACTTATGTTGCGCAGGCCGAGAGCGGTGGACTTGATCGCGTCAGCGTCGCCGACGGCTTCTGCTTCGTCACCTGGATCGATCTCGCGCGATCCATACGTGCTGAACCTGAACCACGGCACGCTATCCTGCTGCCGCGCCCAGCTGTTCAGGGTCGGTTTCTCATCGTCGGGCGTATATGCGCCACGAATAGGACTATAGCCCCACCGTGTGGCGAATTTGTCGTAGGGACCGACACGAGGGATCAGATATTCAGGCGGGATGCTGTCTTCCGGCTGCGCGACATAGTTGAAGCGCGAGTAATCCATCAATGTTGGTGTATGTCCCATTCGTCGCAGCCACGTAATGCTCCGTATACTGTCCGCCGGATACGTTGAGCTGGCTTTCATGTTGTGCTGGAGGCCGAGCGTGTGTCCCACCTCGTGAGCAACGATGTACTCGATCAGCCGACCCATCAACGAGTCCGGCAAGGGGAGTCGTTGCGCGCGTGAATCCAGTGGTGCGACCTGTGTCACGTACCAGTTTCGCAGGAGATTCAGGACGTTGTGATGCATCCTGATCGACCCGTTGAGGATCTCACCGCTTCGCGGATCATGCACGTGTGGGGCGTCAGCGTTTTCCACCGTCGAAGGCAGCCATCGTACAACCGTGTTGCGCACGTCTTCCGGGGACCAGTCGGGATTGTCGGTGCGGGATGGTGCGTCAATCGCGACAATTGCCCGGCGGAACCCGGCAGCCTCGAACGCCGGCTGCCAATCCTCTACCCCCTTTTTGATCCATGGCACCCACTGCGAAGGGGTGGCTGGATCGATGTAATAGACAATCGGCTTCACCGGATCGGACAACGCAGAGTCAGGAAACTTCTTCTCGAGACGCCAGCGCGTGATGTACGAGCGGGACACAGAGCGGTGTTGTGTCGTGCCGAAGTCGGTCTGCCGCACCTCGAAAAACCCGACTCTCTTGTCCGAGAGCCGTGGCATCATCGGGCGGAGCGGAAGC
>DATAIM010000145.1:0-4934 GCA_036262655.1 Gemmatimonadaceae bacterium
GCATATTGGAGCCGGAACGATGGTGGACTCACACGCTCTCGTCGGATCCTGCGCGCAGGTTGGCCGGCGCGTTCATCTCAGTGCAGCCGCCCAGATCGGCGGAGTTCTCGAGCCAGTGAATGCATCGCCGGTAGTGATCGAAGACGATGTGATCATCGGGGGGAACTGCGGGATCTATGAAGGCACCGTCGTGCGCGAGCGGGCGGTAATCGGAGCGGGGGTCGTGCTGACGAGGGGCACGCCGGTATTCGACCTGGTTCGCGAACAGGTGTACCGCGCGAGCGCCCTCACGCCGTTGCAGATTCCGTCCAGCGCGGTGGTGGTGCCGGGGGCGCGACGCGTCAATTCCGAATGGGCGGAGAGCGAAGGGCTGTCGCTCCAGACGCCGGTCATCGTGAAATACCGCGACGACAAGACCGACAGCTCGACAGTGCTCGAAGCCTGGCTCAGGTGACGGCACGCGGCGTTGTCCGCGTCCCGGGAGACAAGTCGATCTCGCACCGCGCGCTCATCCTGGGTTCTCTCGCTACCGGAGTTTCGCGCATCAACGGAATTCTCGAGTCGGCAGACGTACAGTCGACCGCGTCGGTGTTGCGAAATCTCGGTGCGACGATCCCCGATCTCTCCCCAAACCTGCTGCTTCGGGGCAGGGGAAAACGATCGCTCACGCCGTCAGTCGCGCCGCTCTATGCCGGCAATAGCGGCACCACCGTCCGGCTGATGGCGGGCGTCGTCTCCGCGCATGAGTTCGTCTCTCGATTCGAGGGAGACGCAAGTCTGAGCCGCCGGCCGATGCAGAGGATCGCGGAGCCGCTCACCGCGATGGGAGCGCGGTTCGAGTTCGCGCGTGGTGACGGGCTGCCGATGACGATCCATGGAGGAGCGCTATCGGGAGTGGTGTGGAATACTCGCGCGGCCAGTGCCCAAACCAAGAGCGCGATCCTGCTTGCCGGGCTTGTCTCGGGTGTTCACGTCTCGGTGCGTGAATCGCAGAAATCGAGGGACCACACGGAGCGGATGCTGATCTCGATGGGAGCTCGAGTCGAAACCGATGAGTCAGGCGTAACTCTTTCGCCGGTCGAATCGCTCACGGCGCTCGACCTCGACGTGCCGGGTGATCCTTCCTCCGCTGCATATCTCGTCGCCCTGGGAGTGCTGCGCAGAGCAGGCTTTGTAATTCTGCCGTCCGTGTGCGTGAACCCGACGCGAACGGGTTTCATGCAGAAGCTCGTGTCGATGGGGGCCTACATCGTGTTCGAGGATTCCGGCTACGTTGCGGGCGATACTGCGGCTACTGTCATAGCTCACCCGTCTAAACTGGCGGATACAACGGTTGAAGCCTCGGAGATCCCGGCGATGATCGACGAGCTTCCGCTCCTCGGCTGCGTTGCGGCGGCGGCAGGCGTGACGCTCGAGGTAAGAGGGGCGGGCGAGCTCCGATCAAAAGAAAGCGATCGAATCGCTGCTCTGGTTTCCAACCTCAACTCCGTTGGCGCTCGGGCGGAAGAGCTTCCCGACGGATTCCGGATATTGCGCGGGTCTCGAACGTTATCCGGGCTCGTCCGTACTCACGCCGATCACCGGATCGCGATGGCATTCGGCATCCTTGGCGCGCTTCCCGGTAATTCAATCGCGATTGATGACAAGAGATGTGTGGACATCTCCTACCCCGGGTTCTGGACGGACCTGGAGAGGCTGTCGCGATAGTCCCCGCCGATCGGTCGCCATGAAGGTTCTATTCGTAGTCACCGCGTATCCCCGTCATGATGACGACGTGATCACGCCGTGGATGGGAGAGACGATCAGGCGTCTGCGACGGGCTGGTGTGGATGTGGAGGTTCTGGCTCCGGCCTACAAAGGGGGGGGCGCGACTTCGCTCGAGGGTGTAAGAGTACATCGCTTCCGGTACGCCCCATCGATGGTCGAAACGTTGACGCACGACATGCCGGCAGTCGATCGCATACGCAGAAACCCTTTATCTGCTCTCCTGCTCCCATCGTACGTTGCCGCGGGGTCGGCAGCAGCAGCGCGGATCGCTCGTAACGGCGACTTCGACATCGTTCACGCTTTCTGGCCGATCCCGCACGGGCTGTTCGCGATTGCGGCCAAGCGGGCGTCCAGGGCGTCGCTGGTTTCAACTTTCTTCTCGGCGGAGCTCAACTGGAATGGATTGCTTCGCCGTGTATTCGCGCCGGTCATTCGCGCAATAGTATCGAATTCGGATGCGGTAACGGTGATCTCCACGTACACGGGCGAACGGCTCGCGCAATATGTACCCGGGGTCGAGAGCGTGACGATTCCCTTTGGCGCAGCGGCGGTGCGGCAATCCATCTCTGCGACACCAGTATCACGCGAGGCTGACGACCCCTTCGAGCTGCTGTTCATCGGCAGGCTGGTGAGGAGAAAAGGAGTCGACGTCCTGCTGCGTGCCGTTTCGATTCTGGCTGCCGATACGAGACTGCAGGTGCGGATCGTTGGTCGTGGCCCGGAGAGCGAAAACTTGATTGCAGAGGCGGCACGACTTCGGTTGCGTGACCGGGTCATCTTCGAGGGACTCGTTGCACCCGAACGGGTGCATGACCTGCTCCAGAGCTGCGACGCGCTGGTGCTGCCGGCGATTATTACCGAGACCGGAGAAACGGAAGGCCTCGGCGTCGTTCTTATCGAAGCGATGGGATACGGCAAGCCCGTGATCGCAACGTCCGCGGGCGGGATTGTCGACATCGTAAGAGACGGAGAGACGGGTCTGCTCGCTCCCGCCGGTGACGCGCAGGCCCTGGCTGACACGATCGTGAAAGCAATGGATGAGCCGGAGGAGCTCGCGCGGATTGCGATGCAAGGCGCTGCATTTGCGGAACGCGCATTCGGGTGGGACGCAATCGTCAGAGCTTTGCTCGAGGTGTACGAGTCCGCTGCAGCGACACGGACTGGCGCGAAACGAGGACGCTGAAGACCTTTGTGGCACAATGAGCCCACCAAAGCAGCAGCCGCGGAAGCCGCGTAATACAGGGGGCGGCGCCCGGCCGGCGGTTTCGATACGGGAAGAACCCGACACTGAGCTCGTCGTGCCTTTTCGGCTCGCGGCTTCCATCTTCTTCGCACTGGCCATCGTTTATTTCGGCCCGGCTTTTTTTCCGGGCCGCGGAATATTCGGGACGGATTATCTCGCCGGCGGCTATCAGTTCCTGGAGTTTCTCTCCAACCAGCTCCATGCGGGCGTATTTCCCAAGTGGGTGCCGTACGTCTATGGCGGCGTTCCGCTCCATGCCAACCCCGGAAGTGCGTACTATCCGTCGCGACTGCTGCTTACGCTCCTCCTGCCCGAATCGAGAATGTTCGCCGCGGTCCTGCTGCTTCAATTCGCGATTGCTGGAACAGGCATGTACCTCCTCACGCGTGAGCTCGGCGCACGAACCTGGATAGCTTTCGTATGCGGGCTCGCATTCATGTTCACCGGCATCACGATGTCGGGGTTATACAGCGGACATGACGGACGCATCATCGTCGCGACCTTCTCGCCGATGGTCTTCTATTTCATTCATCGGGGAATGCGCACCGGCTCAGTGCCCGCCTTCGCTGGTCTCGCGACCACGCTCGGGCTCACTCTGCTCTCGTTCCAGATTCAGAGCAACTACTATCTGCTTATCGCCGGCGCAGCGTGGACCATATTCTGCGCGTGGCAGTTCCGCGCGGCAGGATGGAGCGCTATCGGTGCGAGAATGGGCAAGGCGCTGATCGCTGTTGCTTTTGCGTTCTGCCTTTCGGCCGTCAACTTCCTGCCGTTTCTGGATTACGTCGCGGAATCCCCTCGGGGACAGGCAGGCGGACGCGGATATGAATACGCAACATCGTTCTCGATGCCGCCTGCGGAGATTGCGGGCTTTGCGATCCCGGAGCAGCAGGGCACGCTCGGTACATATCACGGCAAGAGCTTTTTCAAGCAGCATACCGAGTATGTCGGCGCTCTCGTCATCGCGCTCCTGCTGCTTGGATTCTACTTCGCCCGCCGGAGCCGCCAATGGGCCTTCTTCGGGGGAACCGCTCTGGTTGCGCTCAGCATGTCACTGGGCGGATACACTCCGATTTACCGGTTGTATTTCAAGTTTCTTCCAGGTGTGAACAAGTTCCGCGCGCCATCGATCTCGTTGTTCCTTGTTTCGATGTCGCTCGTTGCGATGGCCGGTCTGACCCTGGAAGCGATGGCGAGAGTTCGTGAAGAGCAGCCCGAGGCGCAGAAGGCGGCTCGACGGGCTGCGAAGGGAAGCGGAGCGAAGGCGCCGACGGACACTGATTATGGCCGGTACCTCACGCTCGGCCTGATGGGGCTTGCGGTGCTCATGCTCCTGACCTCGCAGACCATTCCGTCACCGCTCGGCGAGGCGACGGGCTGGATTCGGTTCGCGCTTTTTCTCGGGCTGACTGGATTCCTCCTCTGGAAGTGGGTAGGCGCGCAGATCTCGTCCCGGACCATCGCGGTCGCATTGAGCATCCTGACCCTTGCCGATCTCTGGATAGTGACACGGCAGTTTTTCCAGACTGTAGTGCCGCCTGATGAGATCTACGCCGCCGACGATGTCGTGCAGTTTCTTCAGTCACAGGGCGCGCATGACCGCGTGTGGGTTTTTCCATTCGGGAACCAGGGCGCCGTGTATCACGGTATGGAACAGGTCGGCAACAATCGCATACCCCTGCGCAATTACCTGATGCACTTCGGGTTCGAGCAAGCCGGCGGGGAGCATGGGAACCAGCTCGAGCGGTTCAACCAGTTCGCTGGGAAGGGAGAAAAGATTTACGTCGACTGGCACAACTTCACTGACTCCCCGGCGTTCATGAGTGCGGCGAACATCGGGTACATCGTTAGTGGCCTCGAGCTGCAGATGTTCAGTCCGGATAGCTCGCAAGCCATCAAGCCCATCCAGGAAGTCTTTCGCGGA
>DATAIM010000146.1:0-3127 GCA_036262655.1 Gemmatimonadaceae bacterium
GATCTACGCCACCGCAGGCACCCGTGGCGCGTGGCTCCCCCTTTCTGAGGAATCAACGCGGGTAGCGACAGCCGGTGAGAATTTCTCCATCGGCCAGATCGACATCAGGACGGTGCGTATTTCACACGACGCGACTGAGCCAGTGGCGATCATTGCGACGGGTCAGACAACAGGGGCGCGGGCAGCAATCGTGTACGACCTGGGAATGATGACCGACTCTCTTCGTCGGGCGCTGGAGAGAGTGGACATCCTCGTGATCGAGTCCAACCATGATTCGGAGATGCTGCGCAACGGGCCTTATCCGGCAGCGCTCAAGAGGCGCATCGCTGGAAGCGAGGGACACCTGAGCAACCGGGCTGCGGGCGTCGCCGCGGCAGAGTGTGCGCACAACGGCTTGTCGCACGTCGTGCTGGCTCATCTGAGCGAGACGAACAACACGCCGCAAGCTGCCACGTGGTCGATGCGTGAAGCGCTGAGACGAACACGATTCCGGGGGGATATAACGGCCAGCTCGCAGGACAATCCATCGAGGACGATTTCCGTTGATCGAACGGCCGCATTCGGCCCCGTGCAGCTGTCGCTCGGACTTTGACTCCGACGTACCATCCAGTGGCCCGCTTGAACTGAACGTCAACGATACGGCCAGCTCAGTCTCGAACTCCCACGAGTAGTGCCAATCGGATAGCTTTAAGCATGCGCGTATCGGTCATCATCACGACGTATAACCAGCCCGGGCAGCTCGAGAAAGTCATGTGGGGCTACGCCGCGCAGACGGGCGCACAATTCGAGCTGCTGATCGCGGATGATGGGTCCGATCCGCGGACAACAGAGGTCATCGATCGCGTTGCAACTGCTACCGGACTCGACGTCCTGCACGTATGGCACGAAGACAAGGGCTTCCGAAAGACCGAGATTCTAAACCGTGCCATTCTTGCCGCGACCGGCGACTACCTGGTTTTCTCCGATGGCGACTGTATTCCGCGGGATGATTTCGTCGCCGCGCACGCTCGCCTCGCCCGGCCAGGCTGTTTCCTGTCAGGTGGCTACATAAAACTTCCGAAAAACGTCAGCGAGAGCATCTCGGTCGAGGACATCACATCGGGACGCGCCACCGACGCCGCCTTTCTCAAGGCGCGAGGGTGGCATCCCGGAAAGCGGGCGCTCAGACTTGTCCGTGTTCCGGCTGTCGCAACGTTGATGGACCTTGTCACTCCCACCCGCCGCACCTGGAACGGACACAATTCGTCTGCGTGGCGTTCAGCACTTCTCGCCGCAAACGGCTTCGATCTCGACATGGGCTACGGCGGTCTGGATCGCGCGCTTGGAGAGCGTCTGATGAACGCCGGTATTCGAGGAAAACAGGTACGGCATCGTACGCCGTGCCTCCACCTTTTCCACGAGCGGCCCTACATCGACGGCGTTCGGTGGAAACTGAACCACGAGATACGGCGGCGGATCCGGAAAAACGGCGAGACACGCGCCAGAAACGGGATCGCCGAGCTTCGGGCCGACGAGACAGTACTGATGAGGCGTCCGGGACAGCTTCTCGAGCCGCGCGCAAGGCAGCGCGCGGTGATGGCTCTCTAGCTGACCGCTCCGAGCTCCCCCGCGAGCGCTCGCGAGATCGCATCGAAGAGCCCGCGAATATCGTCATCGGTGGTGCGAAAGCCGAGCGTACACATCCGTAGAGAGAACTGACCGTTGAGCCTCGTTGACGAAATGAGATAACGGCCTTCTGACACGACTCTCGCGTTGATTCGCTCATTCAGTCCATCGAGTCCCTCAGGCGCGACTCCCGCCGGAGCTGCGCGAAAACAGTAAACTCCGAACTGTGCCGGACACAGGGTCTCAAACTGATCCGACGCGCTGACGATGGACTCGAGAAGTCTCGCCCGCTCCATAGCGCGTTGAATCTCATCTGCAATCAGCCGGGTGCCGAAGTAACTGACGGACATCCAGATCTTGAGAGCGCGCGAATACCTCGTCAGCTGTTCACCGCGATCCGCGAAGTTTATCTCGGCCTCTCCCGGCTCCACGTCCTTCAGGTACTCAGGCATGATCCGGAAGGCATCGCTCAACGAGGCAGGATCTTTCACCATGAGGCAGCCGCATTCGAATGGCACGAACAACCATTTGTGGGGATCGAGCGTGAGGCTGTCGGCGCGCTCGATACCACTCAGCATTCCCTTTCCTTCAGCAGTCAACGCGGCGAATCCCGCGTACGCGGCGTCGACGTGCATCCATAGATTTTCGTGCTCGCAGAAATCCGCCATCGCGTGAAGCGGATCGACAGAGCCGGTATTGGTTGTGCCGGCACTAGCCACTACCAGAAAGGGCCACATGCCCGCCTCCCGGTCGGCCGCAACGCTAGTCATCAGCTCGTCAGTACGAAGCCGGAACAACGAGTCCATTCCAACGACCCGGATGTTCTCTCGCCTGATGCCTGCAATCCAGGCCGCCCGCACTACAGACGAATGCGCCTGTGCGGAGGTATAAATCACGAGCCGGTTGATGTCCGCTCCGCGCCCGAGCGCCGCGTGCCTCGCGGCTACGACAGCGGTCATGTTCGCAGCGGAGCCTCCGGAGGTGAGAAGACCGCTTGAACCTGACGGCATTCCCATCCATTCCCTGATCCATTCGAGTACGACCATCTCGATCTCGTTTGGCCCGGCAGCGACGGGCCAGACACCGGCAAAGAAGTTGTAGCCGGTAGCTATCCAGTCACCAAGCAACGCGGGAAAGGTCGGACAGCTTGGAACGTACGCGAGAAATCCGGGATGCGGCTCGCGTGCGTGATATGGAAAGACACTCTGCTCGAGCGTTGCGATCAGCGCGTCGAATCCGACTCCGTCGAGCGGTGCGGGTAAGAGAAGATCGCGGTTGAGCTTGTGTCGCGGCAGCGATGATATCACGGGCTCGTCGCGAATGTTCGCGAGATGGGCGGCAACAAGGTCGGTCACCCGGTGACCGAGCCGCTGCATCGTCGCCTGGTCGAGATCCAGCGGCGACCGCGTCACCGTCCGCGCGGGGGAGCTGACTGGTCTATCGGGTGCGGAACGGGATGGAGAATTCGCGATCGTCCCACGCGAGCTTTGGAACGCCCGTGTTGCCCGTCGCCCCGATGACG
>DATAIM010000147.1:0-3428 GCA_036262655.1 Gemmatimonadaceae bacterium
CCAGGATTCGGCTCGAAACAGTGCACCCCCTTCGCTCCGGCCACCGCCATGATCGCCGCGAAAAACCCGCGATAGCTGCCGACATCATAGCAGATGTCGTCCTTTGCGACAGCTTCTCGAATGGCTGTGGCAAGGGAGATCTCCCAGGTGCCCGTCCAGATGAGCTTGTCTTCCGGCAGGGTGACCGGAAACCGCACTCCCCGCGCTGGACCTGCGCTGATGGTGTGTATGAATGTCCGGTCGGATAGGTATCGCCGGACGAGCCACCGCTGCAGCGCGCTGACAATGGGGAGGCGGCGGATCATGTCGCGCATTCCCCAGGGGATCATGTCCACACTGGATTGAATCAGTCGCTGAATCACGACGGCGATGCGCGCAACTGCGAGAGAGCGTTCAGCCTTGTGGCGATTCGATCGATCTGTTTCGAGTAAGTGTTATCGAGAGCGAACTCTCGCCGTCTCTCCTGAAGCGGAGCTGCATTGAACTCGGGCAGTCTGTTGAGCGTGTCGGTGAGCAGCTTCGGAAGGACCGAGTCATCGTCATCAGGCGGCATTCGGATCAGGTCCGAGTGGGCGACGTAGGATGATATCCGGCTCGAGACGATGACCTTACCCGTACTGAGGTACTCCAGGATCTTGTGCGAATTGGAGCGATCGGATTCTCTCTCATCTCGCGCGTAGCTGAGTACGTGGCAGTCCATGTCCTGAATCTCTTCCGCGAGCTGCTCGTGCCCCACTCTTCCATGCAGAAGAACGTTCGGCGCTGCTTTGAGAAAGCTCAGGAAATCAGCATCGCCCCTTCTGGCGAACGTGCTGGAAGATTCGGCCGGACCCCAGAAATGAAATTCCGCCTGTGGGTTTCCGGATACCATCATTCGAAGTACGTCCCGATTGAGGGCGGGGCGAGAGAGATTGCCCGCGTAACCAACGCGGGGCATCCGAGTCTTTCGCTGGTCCCGCCAGTCTGCGGCGCAGCGCGTAGCTTTCTCGAACGGCCGGGACAATCCATGGTTGATCACCCACACCGGCAGGCCCGCTGACCGGAACGGCGACAGAATCTGTTCAGACACCGAGATCACTGCATCTGCCGAAGCTGCCGGACGCAACTGCTCACGCGATGAGATCGGATCCACCGGATGGAATATCACGCGCTTCGCCCGGAACGCTCGCAGGTTGGAGAAGAGATTGAATTCAAAGCACCAGACGAGATCCAGCGGCTCCGGAATCACCGAGAGAATACGCTGTACCTGGCTGAGAATCAGGCGGTCGAACAGCCATCTCGCGTGGAATCGGATTCGGAAAGGGAAACGCGGCCGATACGTGATTCGTGCCAAGCCGGTCACCCCATGTACAGGGGACATCCTGACCGATGCGTCCAGCAATTCGGCGGGCGGCTCGAGGAAATAGACCCTGTTTCCCCGTTCAGCGAGCTCTACGGCGTAGTGGTGCTTGGATACTCTGATGTGATCCCACGGCTGCGGAGAAATCAGTAGAATGGCCTGGTTTTCCAGAGCGCTCATCCTAGCTCGTCGATGCCGTCACCAGCCGCGAAGCAGCACGCGACGAATCGAATTCGCGGATGGCGTCGACGACATTGCGCTGCTGCTCCTCCTCGAGCTCCGCGTAGAGGGGGAGCGATAATATCTCGTGCTGGTGTGCGTATGCCACTGGAAAGTCGGCCGGCTTGTGTCCCATGTACGCGTAGGCAGGATAGAAAGGCAGCGCTTTCGGGTAATTCACTACAGTCGGAATCCCGCGGGATTGCAGATGCGCCCGCAGCTGGTCGCGCTCCCGGCTTCGAATGACGTAGAGGTGGTATACGTGCTCCGCATCAGGCCTGATCGCAGGTGCTGCGATCCCGGCGACGTCCGAGAGGAGCTCGTCATATCGCCGCGCGAGCCGTTTCCGCGTTTTCGTCCATCCCTCGAGATAGCGGAGCTTGACGTTGAGAATCGCCGCCTGAAGCCCATCGAGCCGGCTGTTGATTCCCTCGATCAGGTGATCGCCCTTCCCTCCATGCCGCGCGAACAACGTTGCGAAGTCAGCCAGATCATCCCTGTTTGTCACCAGGCATCCGGCATCCCCCATCGCGCCGAGGTTCTTCCCGGGGTAGAAGGAAAAGGTCGCGATGTCACCCATCGTGCCGACCATTCGCCCCTTGTATGTCGAGAGGTGCGCCTGCGCGCAGTCTTCTATGACCCACAGCCCATGCCGGGACGCAATGTCCAGAATCGCGTCCATGTCCGCCGGCTGACCATACAGATGAACCGCGATTATTCCCCGGGTTCGCGGGGTGATACGCCGCTCGATCTGCACCGGGTCGATACAGTAGTAAGCGTCCTCCGTGTCGGCAAAAACGACCTTTCCCCCCGCCTGAGTGACGGTCTCCGTCGTTGCAATCCACGAATGAGCGGTCGTGATTACTTCGTCTCCGTGGCCTAGACCGAGTGCCCGGAGAGCAATGTAGATGGCGGTCGTTCCATCACTGCATGAAACGCAGCGTCGTATGCCCAGGAGCTCGGCATAGCGTCGCTCGAACTCGTCAACGTGCCGCCCCCGAATGAACGCCGACTCGCGGATTACAGCGGCGATCGCGTCGTCGATTTCGCCACGGATGGAAAGATATTGAGCGTAAAGGTCGACGAATTCCATTTCAGTATGCGCCAGACCGCCGCGCGGCCGTGTAGATCTTGTCGATGATCTCGACCGTTTTCAAACCTTCGTACCCGCTCGTCGCGATCACTCCACTTTTGGTGAGCACGTCGACAACGTTCGTGTACACTGCATCGTGGTTCGACATCGAGCCCTGATAGTGTCCATAACTGTTGGGCGGGTTTCCCGTCGCCAGGTCGGTGATCTCAAATTCCCTGATGCGCTGATACTCGAGCTCATTCAGGTATTGGCCGCCGATCTTCACGGTGCCGTTCTCCGCGAACAGGGTCAGCGACCCTTCCATGTTCCGCTCATACGCATTCCTGGTGAAATGGATGGAGCCTATCACGCCAGTATAAAACCGAAGCGCAACGACGCCGGTATCCTCGAACTCGACGATCCCGCGATGGCCGTAGTTCTCCACCATCGCGCACGCGTCCTTCACGTCTCCGATCATCCAGTAGAGAAGGTCGATAAAGTGACTGAACTGGGTATACAGTGATCCGCCGTCGAGCTGCCGTGTCCCTTTCCAGGTGTCCTGGTAGTAATCGGCGTTACGGTTCCAGAAGCAGTTGAGCTGGACGCTGTAGATCTGTCCGAGCTTTCCGCTGTCCAGAAGTTCCTTGACCGCCGCCACCGGCGGGTTGAAGCGATTCTGCTTCACGATGAACAAGCTGCGGCTGGCCCGCTCCGCCGCCTGGATCATCCTGCCGCAGTCCGCCACCGAAATCGCCATCGGCTTCTCGCATACCACGTGAATCCCTTTGTCGAGCGCAG
>DATAIM010000148.1:0-1778 GCA_036262655.1 Gemmatimonadaceae bacterium
ATGGCGCTGCTTCGCGGCAAGGACTTCGGAGTGGAGCTCAAGTTCGGCAACTACCGGTAGAGTGTGAAGGTCGGATTTATCACACTTGGCTGCGACAAGAACACCGTCGATACCGAGCGCTACCTGGCCGAGCTCGCCGACTATGGCGGAGAGCACACCCGTGATCTGGAGCAGGCCGACGTCATAATCGTCAACACCTGCGGATTCATCGATGCGGCAAAGAAGGAATCGATCGACGCAATGCTCGAGGCCGGTCGCTACAAATCAGAAGGAGTGTGCCGGGCCGTCGTTGGCGTTGGATGCATGATCGAGCGCCACAAAGCGGAGCTCACCGATGCGTTGCCGGAAGTCGACCTTTTCCTGGGCTCTTCGGAAACCGGACGCCTGGCGCAGGAGCTCGCCGAGCGAGGCGTTATCGGCAACGATCCAGTCGCGCTGCATCCGGGAACACGCGTCTATACCGGTGATCTCCCCCACGTCCGGTACCTCAAGATCAGTGAAGGTTGTGACCACGGATGTGCTTTTTGCGCCATTCCTCTCATGCGCGGGAAGCATCGCTCGTTCGCGCTCGCCGAGATCATCCGTGAGGCACAGCTTCTCGAAGTGCAGGGAGCGAGGGAGATCAATCTCGTGGCACAGGATCTCGCGCACTACGGTCGCGATATTCGCGACGGTGTGAAACTGCCGGAACTGCTCGAGGCGCTGACGACCGAAACTTCGATCCCCTGGATTCGAATGCTGTACCTGTATTCGACCGGGATCACGGAGCGGCTTCTCGAGGTGGTCGCGAGCCAGGCGAGGATTCTGCCATATCTGGACATGCCCATGCAGCATGCATCCGATGCGGTACTTGCGCGGATGCGGCGTCCCGAGCGAAAACGGTCGATCCGCGATCGCGTAGCGCGCTTTCGTCAGGCCGTGCCCGGAGTAGCAATCAGAACAACGTGTATCGTCGGATTTCCGGGCGAATCCGAAGCCGACTTCGAAGAGCTGCTGGAGTTTCTGGAAGAGACGCAGTTCGATCGCGTAGGTGCGTTCACGTATTCGCCGCAGGAAGGCACGCGCGCCGCTGCGATGGCCGACGATGTTCCTGACGCACTCAAGCGTGAGAGACTGGAGCGGGTGACGGAGCTGCAGAGGTCGATCACCGCCGAGCGCTATGAGTCCCGTATTGGATCGGTGACGACCGCGCTCGTAGATCGCATTACTGACACGGGCCAAGCCGTTGCTCGCCTTCCGTGGCAGGCGGACGACGTCGATGGAGTGACTTTCATCGACGAGACGATAGCACCCGGCCAGTTCGTGACCGTGGCGATCGACGAAGTCGTCGATGACTACGACTTCGCCGCTTCATTGATTAGGCGGATCGAACACGTGTCAGCAAAACCGCGGTTCACCCGCCCGCTTCCGCTGATGCGCACGGTCGGCACGTATGGGCGCTGACGCGGCCGTGGATCGCGCGACGTCGGCCCACATTCTCAGCCGCTCGCGATCGCTGTTTCCCGGCGGTGTAAACTCACCCGTCCGCGGGTTCCGTGGTGTCGGTGGTGAACCGATTGTCGCGGCAAGCGGGCGTGGAGCGCGCATCAGAGATGTGGAAGGGCGTGAGTACATCGATTACGTGCTCTCATGGGGTCCCCTCGTCCTCGGTCACGCGCACCCCATGGTTCTTGACGCGGTAGACACGGCAATGCGGAACGGGACAACGTTCGGAATGCCTACGGAGCTCGAGGTCCTGCTGGGAGAGCTGATCCGCGAGCGGATGCCGCACATCGAAA